>CAYIMI010000071.1:0-1963 GCA_964364445.1 uncultured Gammaproteobacteria bacterium | reverse complement strand
TGACAATGAGTATCGAACATGATAATATATTATATATGACTCTCTTCATCGGTGCCGATCATCGGGGGATTGAACTTAAAAATGCCATTATTGAGTATCTTCATGAAAAAAATATCAGGATAGAAGATCTTGGCCCATATGAGCTCGACCCGCTCGACGATGCAATTGATTATTCCCAAAAAGTATCTAACGCCGTCCTTCAAAATCCTGAAAATCATTTGGGAATCGTTATTTGCGGTTCCGGTTGTGCTGTCTCGATGGCCGCCAATCGCATCCGCGGGGTCAGAGCCGGCGTTGCCATGAATGAAGATCAAGCCAAACATATTCGTGAAAATGATCTTTGTAACGTCATCGCCCTGGCCGCCGACTATACCCCGCTTGAACTCGCCTGCAAATTAATTGAAGCTTTCATTGCCGCCACTCCCAAGACGGAAGAGAAATACCTGAGAAGAATTGAGAAGCTAGACAAGTGATTAAGTTAGACGATAGATAATAGAAGATAGTGGTAGTTAATAGAAAGTAGAAGATAGAATTAAAAAAACTGTATTTTATGATTCAATCTTTTAAAGATCTTGAAATCTACAAGGAGTCCTACGAATTAGCAATCATAGTTAACAAAGAAGTTAACAAATTACCATTCTATGAAAACAGTGATTTAGGTTCACAACTTCGTCGTTGTTCAAAGTCTATTCCGGCCAACATTGCTGAAGGTTGGGCAAAAAGACGATTTTCCAAAGAATTTAAACATCATCTAGATATTGCTGTTGGTTCTTGTAATGAAATGGAAGTACATATTTCTATGGCTAAAGATTTAGACTATTGGAAAAAAGAATTTTGCGAAGATCTTCTTAAAAGATATATTTTTTTAGGAGGTAAAATAGTCAAACTTCGTGATAATTGGAAAACTTTTTAGTGAATCAATCCTCTATCTTCTACTTTCTACCCCAACCTTCTATTTTCTATCATCTAATTCAGAGCGCTGTCGTAAAAAACTCCCCCGGTACCTGCGGATATGTTTGGAAGAGAGTCACTTTTTTAGAGACTCCTGTTGAAGTATTTGAGGTTGCTTGCGAAGAAATCGTCCTTCCCTGAACTGGAAGATTTGTACTGCTGGAAAAAAACAATTTAGTTGACGCATAAAGAACCCTGACTAAAAGAAAACGATTATTGACATCTCCCGGAATATCTATTGATTTAGTAAAAGTCGTATTACTATTACAGCTACCCGTTGAGGCATTGCTAATTCTTCCTGAAGGATCGCCTACATATTTTACTACCCCGTTTGACTTGACCACCGTTGCCTCAACTGCTGATTCAACCGCTGATCCCGATTTGAAACATAGTGTTATGTCCTGACCGGAAGATAAAGCGCTAATAATTTTTGTTTCTAAATCATAATTGCCTAAATAAAAAGTGTAACTGCCATTTTTGGGAATATTGGCGGTGGTAAAGGTGGTTGATGATAATGATTCGACAGTGGCCGTCCCCTCAAAACCGGTAATTGATGTAAGAGACCCACTCCCAATCGTCACAGAACTATTTTCTCTAAGGGCCACTTCAATCGCCGACTCGGCCGCCGCAAGGGCTTTTTGTGATTCTTCCTCAAGTTTGGTCACCTGAGTATCGGTCACCGATTTAAAAGATACGGATAGGACGATCGTCATGACCGTCGCCAAGAGCATGACGGTTATTAGCAATATTTGTCCTTTTTGACTTTTCATATTATTTCAAAATTAAACAATCTCCAAATCCCAACTCCAATTATCTAATTCAAAACTCCAAGATCCAAATCCCAACTCCAATAAATACCAATAACCAATATTTGTAAAATTGATTATTGGACATTGTTTATTGGTGTTGGTCATTGGTTATTGATTAATTTTGATTATTGCTTGCTCTTTTGAATGATCGAACTTATGATTGCTTCAATTTCCTGTCCCTCTTGAATTAAAGGTTTAGTTTG
>CAYIMI010000070.1:0-4722 GCA_964364445.1 uncultured Gammaproteobacteria bacterium | reverse complement strand
TCATGCCCATTTGGGAAAAGCCACCATGCTTATAAAAATTTTTATCTTCTATGGCGATCGTTGCCTCTTTAAGTGTTTTTGGGATTTCTTCAAAAGTAACGGGGACTCTATTTTTATCTTTATACATGTCATAAAGGACTTTGCCGTCGCGATCATAAAACACGGTCGAGTAGCCTGTCTGTTGAGATAATTTTGAAGGCGAGGGCAGGTCTTTTGCATACCAGGCAAAGAGGATAAATATGAAGATAAATCCGACGATAACGGCTCCGGTTAAGAAAAATAAAAATTTAGCGAGAAGTTTTTCCTTTTCGTATTGGGATTTAAATCGTAGACGACGAGGTAGGTACATAAAGAAAGTATAACAAAAATCAATAATCGTTTATAATAGTCTTTAAATGAATCATCTTGAACCAGGCGCCTTTTCAACAAAACAAAAAATAAAAATGTGGAGTAATTTACTTAAATCAGCACCACTCTCATCAGATAAGAGGTTAGATATAAAGCAAACTCATTATAATGACGCCCCAGTTCCAAAAGATTTGATAAAAGAAGGCGCATGGGAGATTAGAGAAAGAGTTCCGGTTAGCGGGAAAAATTTCACTCCTTATAGATTACCAACAGTTGATCGGACTACAAAATATAAAGAAGTTGGTGGTAAAGCTCGTTACTTAGTTGAAAAAAATGTCATTGCCGAAACTGAGATGTCAAAAGTTTATAAAGGATATGATCGCCGTCTTAAAAGAGAAGTTGCTGTAAAGGAAATTATGGAATACTTATTTGAATACGAAGCCTACAGAGATGGAGTCGAACTAGAAGCAAAAACTATAGCAAAATTAATGGAAAATTCCCATCCAGGAATACCGATTGTATACGATTTTATCAAATCTCAAATGCCCGATGGCTCTGACAAATCGTTAATGATCATGGAATTAATTGAAGGAGAAACTTTAAGGTCGAGATTGAATGATATAACTAAGCCGCCATTAACCAATTTCGAAATAGTTGACATAATAACTCAAACGGCTGATACAGTTGATTTTATGAATCATAAAGGTCTAACTCATGGAGATATTAAGCCTAAGAATATTATGTTGAAGGAGCCTCATCTTAAAATAATTGACTATGGGCTTTCTTCATGGGTTAAAGGAGTTCATGGTATAACTGATGGTTTTTCAAGTCCTGAATTAGTTAATCGTAAGATAAAAGATGCTCGATCTGACGAATTTGCCCTAGCAGCCACGGCACATGACATCCTTTTTGGAGATACTCCAGCTGAAGGTAAAATAGTAACAGAAAGACAGTTTATGTCGAAAGATTTTAAATATGAAATAAGCCGCGATGATATAAAAAAACTTGTAAAAATTTTTAATAAAGCATTATCTGAAAATCCTAATCAAAGATATCAGACATCCACCAAATTTGCCCAAGAATTTTGTAAAATTATCAAAAATGTTAAACTGAAAAATAAAGCGTCTTAACAATTCAAAACTCTACTTTTGTAGGTTATAAGCGGTTGACAAAGATTTTTAACCTTAATAGACTTTTATTTAATTGATTATTGATTGAAAATAATTTTATTAAATAGTTACTTCAATCGATCGATCGATTGAAGTATGGCACGAGTATCTAAATATAAACTGAGAGATGACGTTTTAGAAAAATTATTTAGTTTATTTTTTGAAATTATAGGAAATCAAGACGATAGAAGCGAATTCAATGAAATCATAAATGGAGTATTTTCTTATAATGAAAGAATTGTCTTTGCTAAAAGAATTGCGATTATATACTTACTTTTAAAAAATATTGATTTCCATAATATTTGTATGGCATTAAATGTATCATCATCAACAGTTGCGAAATTTAAACTATTAACTGTAAATAAACAAGATGGACTTATAAAAGCCTTTGACAATATTATTTTTCGTGATAAAACAAAGGAAATAATTGATGATTTTTTTAATACAATATTTGCCCCCGGTAAATATGGAATTAACTGGAAGATAGCTTGGGAAAGAAAAAGAGAGTCCGAAAGAAAAAAACAATTTGGAATTTAATCACTTCGATCGTTCGATCGATCGAAGTATACTATCTTATGACAATTGTTATTAAATTATTTTTTATAGTTTATAATCATAGATAGACATAATTATAGAATATGAAAATATCTAGAAATAGGTTTTCTTTATTATTGATTTTGTTTATTTTATCCTTAGCTTTGAACTGCTTCCTTATATATAAACAATATAAAAGCTTTTTTCTGAAAAAATCTAACCGCGTTGAAGTAGTCGTAAATAAAGTCATTGATGGAGATACAGTTGATACGTCGGATGGTGAGAGACTGCGACTTTATGAGATTAATGCGCCGGAATATCCAAAAGACTGCTTAGGAGTTGACGCCAAAACAAGGATGGAGGATCTAGTTTTAAATAAAAAAATTCAGTATGAAAAAATTGGAAAAGATAATTTTGGGAGAAGTTTAGCTTATATATTTATTGATAAACTTTTAATCAACGAAGTGATGACCGAGGAGGGCCTTGCTTATTTTTTGAAAGGGAAAACGATAACGGAAAATTCTTTACTGATTGAGCAATCACAAGAAAAGGCTAAACTAGCCAATAGGGGAGTCTGGTCAAGTTTTTGTCAGACAAAAAAAGAAGGCTGTATTATCAAAGGTAACTACCGGCCTGCTGACAACACTCGTATTTACCATACACCCGACTGTTACAACTATGATAGAATAACTATCAAACCTGGAACAACTGACAGATGGTTTTGTAGTGAAGAAGAGGCAAAAAAGCTGGGATTTATAAAATCAAAAGATTGCCCGAAATAAAACTATGAAAATATTTGGTAAAAAAATAAAACAAAATAGTATTTGGAAAGTGATTATGATCGTTTCTTCGATATTGCTTATACTGACATCGTTTGCGCCGATGTTTATGAGATAAATTTTGTCATTTGTTATTATGTTAAATACTTCAATCTCTTCTCTTCCTTCCACAAGTTCAATTACGATAAAAAAATTACAAAGCCTTGATATAAAAACCTACTTCGACTTGCTTAATTATTTTCCTAGTCGCTATGAAGATTATTCGATAATTTCAAAAATTGATAAAATCCAGGTTGGGGAAATTATCACTATATCTGGAAAAATAATTGAAGCAAAAAATCAATATACCCGCTCAAGAATTACTATTCAAAAAGTTGTCATAACCGATGATACGGGAACTGTCGAAGTAAATTGGTTCAATCAGCCATATTTAATTAGGGTTCTAAAAGTTGGAGAAACAATTTCGGTTGCCGGCTTGGTTAAACAATTTGGGGCAAAAATATCGATTGAGCCGAAAGAATACGAAATTGGCACCAAAAAGATTCACACGGGAAGATTAGTCCCGATTTATTCAGAAAAGAAAGGCCTTTCAACAAAGACCATCCGAGACAAAATCCACGCCATCCTTGTCCTAACCTCGGAGGTTGGGACACGGGTGGCAGAGACGCTGCCAAGTGAGATTGTTTCTTATAATAATTTAATCGAGGAAAATGAGGCTTATAGGCAGATTCATTTTCCGGATAATCTAGATCTCGCCAATAAGGCACGGGAACGACTGGCCTTTGATGAATTATTTAATTTACAGTTGGCTAATAATTTGGTTAAAAAAGAATGGAAGAAAGAAAAGGTTGGGAATATATTCAAAATTTCTAATTTCAAATTTCAAATTTCTAATTTCATTGCCAATCTACCCTTCAAATTAACCAACGATCAAAATAAAGTTATCGAAGAAATAATTTCCGATCTTAAAAAAACCACCCCGATGAATCGATTTTTACAAGGAGACGTGGGGTCGGGAAAGACAATTGTGGCCGCAATCGCATGTTACTTAAGTTTTCTCAATGGTTATCAATCGATTATCATGGCGCCAACGGAGATACTGGCAGAACAACACTTTGCTACTATTAATCAGCTGTTTAAATCAAATAGAATTAATAAGAAAATTGAAGTTGGATTACTTACAAGTAGTAAGTATCAAGTATCAAGTATTAAGTATCAAACAAAACAAAAATCGCTTAATACTAAATACTTACTACTTAATACTGATATCATCATTGGTACACATGCATTATTGGGCAAAAAACAAAAATTTAAAAAGGTCGGACTTGTGGTAATTGACGAGCAACACCGATTTGGTGTTGAGCAAAGAGCTCTCCTTAAAGAAAAATCCCTAAACCCACACATATTAACGATGACGGCGACGCCGATTCCAAGAACAGTTGCCTTAACATTATATGGAGAACTTGACCTGAGCTATATAGAAGAAATGCCTAAAGGACGGCAAGTAATAAAAACATTTTTAGTCCCGAAAGAAAAAAGGGTAAAAGGCTATGAGTGGATTAAAAAACAAATTAAGGAAAATAAATCTCAAGTATTTATTGTTTGTCCGTTAATTGAAGAATCAGAAAGTGAGACTTTAAAATCAATAAAGGCAGTCAAGGTTGAATTTGAGAATATAAAAAAAATATTTGCTGGCTTCAAATTGGGCCTACTTCACGGAAAATTAAAATCACTAGAAAAAAACCAGATCATGGAAGACTTTAAAAATAAAAAAATTGATATACTGGTCAGTACTCCTGTAGTTGAAGTAGGAATAGATATTCCTGACGCGACTATTATGATAGTAGAGGGCGCAGAACGATTCGGGTTGGCCCAACTGCACCAGTTCCGCG
>CAYIMI010000069.1:0-4724 GCA_964364445.1 uncultured Gammaproteobacteria bacterium | reverse complement strand
AGAGCCGGATCAGCCCCTTCCATTCTGGCAAATGAAAATTGCGGTGCTTTAACGGCTACATAATTTGGATATTTTATTTTATAGTCTTTGGCCTTTCCAAAAAAACTATCAACGATGACTTCAGCAAAATTTACTCCGGTTACTTTAGAAATGAATGGAAAAGTTCGTGAGGCTCGCAAATTCATTTCTATCACATAAACTTCATTATCTTTAACCATAAACTGAATATTAAAAGGCCCAGAGATGTTTAGGGATTTTGATAGTTGCTTGGCAATCTCGATCATTCGCTCCCCGCTGAAAAACCGAACTCTCTCAGCCGGATAGACGATCGTTGCGTCCCCCGAATGAACACCGGCATGTTCTATGTGATTAGAAATTGCAAAGACTTTAACGATCCCTTTTTCAGCCACCCCATCAAACTCAATTTCACGAGCATTTGTTATGTATTTTGAAATCGTTACCGGATGTTTTTTGTTAATATTAGTAGCTTTTTCAATAAAATGCTTTAATTCAATCGGGTTATAACAAAGGTTCATTGCGGCACCGGACAAAACATAAGATGGTCTGACTAAAATTGGATAACCAACATCTTTGGCAAATTTCAAGGCTATTTCCATATCTGTAAAGCTATTCCAAACCGGTTGTTTTATTCCCAAATCATCCATTAATTGAGAGAATTTTTTCCTATCTTCAGCTCGATCGATATCAGAGGCCGCTGTACCTAAGATCTTTATGCCGTATTGGTCAATTTTTTTTGAAATATTATTAGGCGTTTGCCCTCCAACTGAGACTACAACTGAAGTAGATTTTTCAAAATCATAAATATCAGCCACTCGTTCAAAGCTCAACTCTTCGAAATACAATCTATCGGAAATATCATAGTCAGTTGAAACGGTTTCTGGATTACAGTTGACGATAATTGATTTTTTGCCGTATTTTTTAAGATTTAAAGCTGTGTTGACGCAGGTCCAATCAAATTCAACCGATGAACCGATCCGGTAAGGTCCAGAGCCCAAAACCATCACCCCTTTGTCCCCAATCGGAGCAACGTCATGGTGACTTCCATTATATGTTGTGTACAAATAATTTGTCTTTGCTGGAAATTCCCCTGCCAATGTATCGATAGAAAAAACTGATGGAGTAATTTTATTTTTTATTCTTAAAGCACGGATTTCCAATTCCAATTTACCTGTTAACAAACCGATTTTTTTGTCTGAAAAACCTAATTGTTTCAATTTTAATAAATTTTCCGGTTCCCGTTCCGCCTCAACAATTGCCTTTAACCTATACAAAAACCATGGATCAATACCACTTAATTCATATATTTTTTCAACCGAAACTCCCAATTTTAAGGCTTTAGTAATAAAAAAGATTCGTTTAGAATTTGCTTGTTTAATATTCGTTAAAATTTCTGTTTCCGATTTTTCCTCTATAAAATCAGTTACCCCCTGAGCCCCAATATCAAGCATCCTGACGCCCTTTTGAATCGCCTCTTCAAACGTCCGACCGATTGCCATAATTTCCCCAACTGACTTCATTGAACTGCCGATCTTTTCTGTCGTTCCTTTAAATTTATCCATATCCCAACGGGGAATTTTGACAACTATATAGTCAAGGGCTGGTTCAAAAAACGACTGGGTAATCTGAGTCACTTGATTTTTAATTTCCATCAAACTTTTTCCTAAGATCAACTTTGCGGCCACATAAGCCAAAGGGTAACCAGTTGCTTTAGAAGCCAGTGCTGAAGAACGAGATAAGCGGGCATTCACTTCGATGACGTAGTATTCTATTTTATTATTTGGCTTAGGATTGAGAGCAAACTGAACATTGCACTCCCCCACAATTCCCAAACTCCTGACGATCTTTATAGAGAGTTCGCGCAAATAATGGTATTCAAAATTAGTTAAAGTCTGGCTTGGGGCAACAACTATCGACTCACCGGTATGAATGCCTAATGGGTCAAAATTTTCCATATTACAAACTGTCACACAGTTGTCATATTGGTCTCGAACAACTTCATATTCTATTTCCTTGTAATGACGTAAATATTTTTCGACCAATATCTGTGGCGAAAAAGCCAAAGCCTTTTGTGCCAGAAAAATAAATTCTTTTTCGTTATAAACTACTCCTGATTTCTGGCCGCCTAGTGAAAATCCGGCTCTAACCATGACCGGATAGCCTATCTCAACGGCTTTCTTTATGCCTGCTTCAACTGTAGTCACGGCAAAACTTCTAGGGGTCGCAACATCAATTTTATGAAGATGATTGGCGAATTTCTCCCTATCTTCGGTCAGGTCGATCGCCGGCACCGGTGTTCCCAAAACTTGAACATTATATTTCTTTAGAATGCCTTTTTTATAAAGTTCTAATCCGCAATTTAGGGCTGTCTGACCACCAAAAGATAAAACGATCGCATCAGGTTTTTCCTTTTTTATTACTTCGGTAACGAAGTCAACAGTCACAGGCAAAAAATAAACCTTATCAGCTAATTCTTTAGAGGTTTGAATGGTGGCAATATTGGGATTGATCAAAACTGTCTTTATCCCCTCCTCGCGAAAGGCCTTAATGGCCTGAGAGCCTGAATAGTCAAATTCTCCTGCTTGCCCGATTTTCAAGGCTCCCGATCCTAGAATTAAGATTTTTTTCATATTTTTTTCAAAAATTCATCAAATATCCATTCTGTGTCAGTTGGCCCTGGTGTTGCTTCTGGATGGAATTGGACTGACATAAAAGGTAACTTCTCATGAATGATTCCTTCATTGGTATCGTCATTGGCATTAATAAACCAAGGTCTAAAACCATTTGGGATTTTTCCAATCGCAAATCCATGATTTTGAGTCGTCAAATAACATTTCTTAGTTCCAACCATTACGCACGGCTGATTCTGCCCACGATGACCAAACTTCATTTTGTAAGTATCCCCACCGGCGGCAAGAGCTAATATCTGATTACCCAAACAAATTCCGAGCAAAGGAATCTTTTTTTCCAATATCTTTTTAGTCGTTTCAATTGTCACGTCGCATATCTTTGGATCACCCGGGCCGTTGGAGATAACTACTCCATCAATTTTTTCTTTCAACGAAAAAATGTCAAAATCCCAAGGAACCATAATTACCTTTATTCCCCTCTTGAGCAAACTTTTTGTTATATGTTTTTTAACTCCACAATCAATTAATACGACTGTTTTTTTTCCATTCCCTTCAACTAATGGTTTTTTAATTGAAACTAAGTCAACTAAATTTTTTTCATTTGGGTCTTCAAATTGAATATCTTTCTCAAAAATAATTTTGGCTAATTGGGCTCCCCCATCGCGTAGTTTTTGTGTTAAATAACGAGTATCCGCAATCACTAGACCTGGAATTTTTTCTTTTTTAAGCCACTCTGAAAGCGTCATCTGACTTTGAAAATGAGAGGGTGTGTCAATACATTGAGAAACGATCAAACCAGAAACATAGATTCGATCCGACTCCCAATATTTTTTTTCTGGCACTCCATAACTTCCGATTATAGGATACGTGGAAACAAGTATTTGACCTGCATATGAAGGATCGGTTAATGACTCCGGATACCCAACCATGCCGGTTGAGAAAACGAGCTCTCCCGATCTGGCTTCTTCATACCCGAAGCTCTCACCTTCGAAAGTTGAACCGTCTTTAAGAATTAGCTTTCCGAGCATAAAAATTATTTACTTAATATTAATTTTAATAGCGCCATTCTTATATACATCCCATTCTTCGCCTCGGTAGTTAGATAAACCGCTCGCGGATCCGAATCAACCGTAGTCTCTATCTCCCCGACCCTCGGCAATGGATGCATGATTAAGGTATTTTTTCCGGCTTTTTTATCAACTAATTTTTTGGTTAAAATAAAACTTAATTTTAATTTTTCATACTCACTTTTATCGCTGAATCGCTCTTTTTGAACTCGCGTCCAGTACCAAAAATGACAGTCGGCAGGAATCTCCTCAAATGATTTTATTTCCACTAATCTTATTTTTCTTTTTTTTGCTTCGTCTAAATCTTTATCTGATAAACGTAATTGTTTTGGAGACAATAGATAAAGTGTGACATTGTTGAAGATCGAAAGACCTTTTATTAATGAATGAACGGTTCGCCCATTGAGCAGGTCGCCCACCATTAAACCTTTTATATTATCAAGATGTCCATGTTTTTCGTAAATCGTAAACATATCAAGCAGAGCTTGAGTTGGATGTTCCCCTATTCCGTCTCCGGCATTGATAACTGGAATGTCAGCAACTTCAGCTACTTTTTCCAAAGTCCCAACCTGTGGATGGCGCATTACAATTGCATCAACGTATTGCTCCATCATCATTGTTGTATCTTCGATCGTTTCTCCTTTGACAACTGAAGAAGTTTGCATTGGGTTTTGATGTTCAACAGTTTGCCCACCCAATCTTTTAACCGCTGCAGAATTGGAACTGAAAGTTCTTGTTGAGGGTTCAAAAAATAACAAACCAATTACTTTTCCTGAAAGAATTTTAAGTAGTTCTTTTGAAGAAGTTTTTTTAATTTTTGCAGCTTTAGAAAAAACTTTTTCTACTGACCTCCTATCAAACTGGTCAAGAGAGATAACGTCTTTCAAAAAAAAATCCCCGTTGATGGGGATTAGCACTTCTTTTTTGGTAAGAATAATCTCAGAGTTTTTCATAAGTCTCTGAGAATAATATTATATTCTATTTAAAAAAAATAGCAAGAGCAAAAATT
>CAYIMI010000068.1:0-4763 GCA_964364445.1 uncultured Gammaproteobacteria bacterium | reverse complement strand
GAAAAAGATTTATCTTCGGCTCCCAAGGTTATTCAACTCCCTCGAGATTCATTGCGGATGAGGAAGCCGCTTATTAAATGTATTCCATTTGTGACTCAACTTCCGAGGTTAGATTAGGTTTAATTAGACGCGATAAATGCTATAACCTATAGTATAATATACTATATATGATTGAAAATCAAAATCACGAAATCGCTATTAAAAGTAGATTTGAAAATAATAATTTTTATTGATTGTATGAAAGTTGAAAGACTATATAATCCATTGACTCTCGGCATGAGGGTCGCAGCGATAGGTCCAAGAAATCCGAACCTAGTCCGGGCAATCGCGATCTCTAATCCTTTAAATTGGAAAGGAAAACCTTATGCCCATGAATGGGCTTTGGTTGAAGCCTATTTTGGTTTTGACGAAAGGAATCGTCTGCTTGATCAAAAATATGCGAGAGACCTTTCATTTGTATTAAACTGGATCTCTTCACTTCACATTGAGGATTTTATTAAAAATATCAAGCCGGATCGGATGCCACCGCAGTTTTTAAATAAAAGGCAGGAAATACTTTCTCAAATTAAAAATATCCAGGAAAATAGTTTAGAATCACGGACATCATTAGATATGTTTTTGACGGATAGCGTCTTCAGATTAGGGGATAAGGGGATCTTCAATATCGACAACTTTTTAGATCGAAATGTAAATGTTTAAAAGCAACTTTGGTAACAGAATCTCTGATTGAAAAAAAATGATAAAATATTTTCGGAGGTGGATAGTTATGGAAAAAATGGTTGGTCAGGCAAATGTCGTTGGTGAAGTTCGATATCGTCAGAATCATATTGGTAAATTAAAATTACCACACAGGACTTCAAGGGTTTATTATGGGGTCACCGTTTTGGGAAATCTCCAAGCTATCCCATCGACTGAGGTAAAGGGAATTGTTACTACGGGGAGCAGCGGCCCTTCTTGGAATTAATAACCTACACAAAAAAACTACCACTAGCGGGTATCGAGTCCGCGATACCGGATATCGTGTAGAAAAAACAAGCGGTTTTAGTTCCCCACATGAACGAAGAAAAATAAAAGAGATCAGAAGAGAAAAGGAATTAAAAAGAAATCTTCTGAAAGTAAATATCAATGCCGGACAGCTTTCTCTCCTAATGCATTCATTTTTTCATTCACAAGAGCTATTAGAAAAACCTGTTCCAAAAAAATCCTCAATTAAAACGAGCGGTTTCATGTCTTCAAAAGAAGTGAGGATCATGCAAAAACAGAGAAAGAAAAATAAAAAAGCCTTCGCCCCCCGAGGAAATATCTATCGTTATTGAATTTTCAGCTTCAATTTGTTGATTATAAACAACAAAGAATAGCCCCTTTTTTACCCACGCTTTGTGGACTATAAACGACAAAAGATATATAATGGGCCAATGAGAAAAGTTTTTCTTTTAATACTTGTCTTTCTTTTTGTTTTTAGTAATTCTGTTTTTGCTCATCCTGGTAGGACTGCTGCTGATGGATGTCATTATTGTAGAACTAATTGTGATTCTTGGGGAGTTGCTTGGAACGAAAGACATTGTCATGGAGGAGGAACTGTTCAAGGAGTTCAAGAATCAGCACCCATTTATAATCTACCAACAAGTAAGTCATATATTCCTCCACCTACTTTGACTCCATATCCAACATATACTCCATATCCTACTTATACTCCTGTCCCAACGAATATATTAACTCCAACTCCTAAACTAACAAACATCATTAAAAAAAAGACTATAAAAACAAACGTTATTAAAAAAGTTAATAATCAAACCGTCAAAAAGAAAACTTTTTGGCAGTGGTTATTTAATTGATAAAATTTGTAAAAAATAAAACTAAATGAATAAATCCAAAAAAATATTTTTTGTTATGGCAGGAGGAGGACATGAAACAGATAAGCATTATTACGACACAATTAAAACTAGACGCTCCGTTGATGAATTTGGAAAATTTTTAAAAAATGACGAGGTTGATAAGTTATCAAAGTATGCACATGGTAGGCCCTATGCGGTTTGGGGAGCAGTTCCAGGACTCAGTAATATTCGTAATTGGGAAACTATGGAAGAAGGGGATTATGTTATGGTCTATCGTCATGGAAAGATTATCCTTGCAGCCGAAATAGCAGTCAAAGTCAGGAATAAAGACTTAGCTAAATATTTTTGGCAAGAGGACAATGATGGAAAGACATGGGAATTAATATATTTTATGATTAATGATGTTGCTTTTAGTCTTGACATGTCAAAGTTGAATAAATATCTTGACTATGAAAAAAACTATCATCCGCAAGGTTTTATGGCGATTAAGCAAGAAAAAACAGACAAATTATTATCAATCTATGGAGATTTAATATCTCTTTTGCAGAAATTGGATGGAGGGGAAGAACTTGAAAAAATAGAATTTGAAAAGAAAAAAATAATCAACGAAATTATTGAAGAAAATATTGACCGCGTTCCAACAGAACATACCGAAATGCAATGGAGACTTATTAGATTGGGTAATCAAGCAAATTTTGATGTTTGGATACCTGCGGGTGACCAATCGAAAGAATTTAGAGGAAATAAATTTAGAAGTTTTGTATTAAAAGAATTTCAAGCCTCTATCGATGTTCCAACATATATTAAAAATATTGATGCCGTTTGGAAACTTGGACACTCTATCAAGTCGGCGTTTGAAATAGAACATTCCACGAGTATATATTCAGGAATTCTTCGACTTTCTGATTTAAGATCTCTAACACCCAATTCAACTTACCCACTATTTATAGTTGCCAATAGGGAGAGAAAAAATAAGGTTTTTGAACAGTTACGAAGGCCTACTTTTTCAAATGAGTATTTATCATTGGATAAAGCAGTAAAGTTTATTTCCTATGACTCCATCCGAGATTTAGATGAGAGATCAAAGAACAAACAAATGGGTCTTAATATAGATTGGCTAACAAAAGAAGCAGAATCGGCCTCTTAAGACCGAAAAATTCTTCAGAAGCAGGATGGAAAGTTGAGTATAATCTTCAAAATTTGACTAAGGTTCTTTTATTAAACAGACACCAGGGGTATCATTTCTTAATTTTTTTTCACTCCTAAAGTATTCCAAGCTATTTAATTTAATAGGTTGTTTAATCAATTTTAAATTTTTAAATCCATAATAATATTTACCTTTAACATTTTCATTATCTTTTAATCTATAAATAGTAGGATTTTCATTTATTATATTAACAAACTCAGCAACAGCATTGACAAATTTATCTCCTTTTCGTTTGAAAAACACCTTTTTAATTAATAGGTCTTCAACTTTGCCAATATGAGAATCTGTATAGAAATAAAGAAGATTTTTTTCTTTAAAATACTCAAACGCTTTATCAATCCATTTTCCTTCAACAGGAGCAAAAAGTGCTGGATGGTTATTTATTTTTTGATAAAGCATATGTTTATTGTATATAACTTTAATACATTATAGCTTCTGAGGTGTAATCTTAAAAATTTAAATTAAATTTTGAAGATCCTTGAATTCATTGTTTGTTTAGATTATAATGTCGCCACTTATGAGTGTAATGGAGAATCCTCAAATTAAAGCGGTCAAGCATTTTGAGAATGCAATTGATACAACAAAACTAGGTAGCCATAAAATGATCTATGACTGGGTTTCTGCGTTAGTCCTTGAGTCACCAAAATTAGACTCAGATATTTTATATCAAGGTAACCCTGTATATATCAATGATAGGGTCAGAGCCTTTCCATATATTGATGAAGCAGATCATTTTTTTAGATCAGAATTCAAGAAAAATCCTTTTGAAATCACATTATCACAATATCAAATAGATGGTCAATGGAATCATGAAGATCATACTCTAGAACATTTAAAAACAGTTATCGATGGAAATGGTCGGAGCGTTCAATCATTTATTAATTTAGCTATAGAAGGATTTGGGAAGTCTGGAAATGTCAGAGGTTTGACCAACTTATTTCATTATGCAGAAGAATCTAATATGTCGATTTCTCCCCACATTCAACTTGAAGCATTATTTTGGGCAGAAGCATGCTTGGCCAAAAACTTATTAGCACAAGAAAGTAATTCAGGGCTAAAAAAGATAATAAGAGTATCTGAGGTAAGGAAAAAAGATGAGGAGCAAAAATTTTTAGAAAAGGATCCAGTCCTTCATTTATTTAGGGCTTATAGATTAGCAGAAATGTTAGAGACTATTTCAATAGGATAAAAAATTTAGAATTATTTACTATATTTCTTCATCGTCAGCAACACTAAAGAAACTGCAATTAAAACCAATGCTAAAGAAACATACGCACTATTCAATATTTGCCAAAAAGCATCGATATTCATTTTCTGTCAAAATAAACTGATAACACAAAAAACAATAAACCTAATACGATTGATTTTAACAAAGCTAAGATATTTTGTAAACCAAAACTTTTAAAATATATTACTAATCCCGGTGAAATCAGGATGATAGCAAATAAAGTTGAAGCCAAATTATTACACGAACCAGACAGCGCTTTAAACCAAAAATACTTTTTTTTATAAAATATTTTACTTACTATTAAGTCCATAAATAAATAATAAACGATGTTATTTTATTTGTCAGTAGGCTATAGCCAACAAAACATATATTTTAGATTGGTAGAAGGGGATATAAAAGACGATATGCAATACAATCTTCAAAATTTTACTTGATAGCTTTATTATTGATGTCCTAAAAATGAAATTTCGTCTCTTTTTCGTTGCGCTTCTGC
>CAYIMI010000067.1:0-4784 GCA_964364445.1 uncultured Gammaproteobacteria bacterium | reverse complement strand
TATAATAATAGAATGAAAATAATTGATCTTTCTAAAACTTTATACGACCATATGCCGGTTTATCCGGGAGATCCAGATGTCATCATTGAACAGATCCAAACTTTTGATAAAGATGGCTGGAATATGAAAAGAATCCAAATAAATTTACACGATGGAACTCATGTCAACGTTCCCATTCATGGAACAAAAGACGGAAAAACATTAGATAAATTTTATATAGATAGTTTTTTTGGTAAATCAGAGTTATATAAACCGGGAATGAAGTTTTATCATAATAAAGGGGTGATTTTTTCTTCATGTAATATTGATATGAAAATCGTCAATGAATTAATTAAATTTCCTCCAAAATTTATAGGACTTTCAGAAAAGTTTGAGTTTGATGTTCTCATTGAAAAACTTCTTTTAGAAAAAGAAATAATTTCTTTTGAAAATTTAGCAAACACTGATAAGCTACCGGAGGCATTTACGTTTTATGGTGTCCCTCTAAATATCAAAGAAGCCGATGGGTCTCCGGTACGTGCATTTGCCGTTGTTTAATAAATACTTCGATGTATCGATACATCGAAGCTCAATAAATATGAAAATTGATTTAATTTTACGACTGACAACTTTAGTTTTATTAATTATTTGGCGGGTATATTGGTTTTTGACAGCAAAAAATGCTTTAGCGAAAAAACCAAAAACAAAAACGAATGTTGGATATTTTGAAAAAATTCTTATAGGTGTTACAGGTGGCTACCTTTTTATTAATTTAATTGGATTTGTAATTTTTCCATTCAATAACATATTCATTCAATTTGTAGGATTAGTATTCGTAATACTAGGGTTTACCGAATGTATAGTCGCAAGAAAAAATCTTGATACCAATTGGACTGAATCATATGAGTATCAGATTAAAAAAGACCACGAACTGATAACAAAAGGAATCTATGGATATGTTCGTCATCCGATCTATGGAGGAATTCTTATGATGTTTCCTGGTTCATTAATTGTTGCCGGAAGCTATTCATTTTTGGTTGTTCTGATTATTATTCTAATCGGTATTGAAATTTTTGCCCGAAGGGAAGAAAAATTGTTAACAAAGCATTTTGGCAAAAAATATATAGAATATATGAAAGCAACGAAAAAATTTATACCCTTTGTTTATTAACTTAAGGAGATTTTATAAATTTCACAATTCCATTATTTGCATCAACTTCAACGTAGTCGCCATCTCTTAAAATATGAGTGGCAAATTGGGTTCCGGTAATACAAGGGACATTTAGTTCACGAGCTAAAATTGCTGCGTGGCAAAGGATTCCGCCTTCATCAGTGATAATGGCCGCCGCCTTCTTCATGGCCGGAAGAAAGTCAGGGATAGTCATCGAAGAAACAAGTATTTCTCCATTTTTAAATTTTCCAATCTGTTTATGTCCCATGACTCTACGGACAAATCCTCTAGCAATTCCTATTTGTGCAACTCTTCCTTGTAAAACCGCTGAATCAAATTTTTTTACCTTGAATTTTATTTTAAATATTTTTTCAATATCAGTTCGATTTTTTCCTACTAACAGTTTATTATTCCCAAAAAAATATCCATGATCTCTTTTAATCAGCTCTTCTTTTCTTGGAAGATTCCCTGATAAAATTTCTCGTGTTGATAGAACTGAAGATAATTCACCAAGATCAGGGTAAATTTCTATCAAGGACTTTCGAATTACCGTATCGGATCCGTTGCATAAGGTATCGGTCAGCATTCTAACTTTTTCAAGATTTTTTAAATCTAAATCCTCAACTTTTGATTCGTCCATCTGGAAAAACCACCACATTGCCTCAAACCAAGGGTAGCCTTCTCCAAGTTCCTTTAAAAATCTTTTTAGTTCAGGCAAAGAAATTATTTTTTCTTTTTCATATATTGGTCTAATATATTTAAGTTTTTCTAAAACAGTTTTTTCTATCTTCTTTAAAAACGATTTGTCTTGCTGTGCTAACTTAGCGAGTAAATCACAAATCCAGTCGACACCTTGAAGATCATAGTTAAATCTAATAGTGTTATCAAATCTTTCAGTAATAATATATGGAAGAAAAGGTTGTTTTAAATCTGTCCAACCTTTTGGATTAGTGCTTTCACCTCGCACCCAAGCTTCAACAGACGCTAAGCAGAAATCTCTGGCAAATAATTTTTCGTAAACTGGAATCTTTTTCATTATCAATATTATATCGCTTTAATAAAAATATTTTTACCTAATTTCATGAATGTATCAATCTATTAATAGATTGATACATATATATGAATATGAATATGAATATGAATGTCATCCCCTTGAAGAAGGGGATCCAGTCTACAATTACATCTTTTAAAAACAATAAAGGAATATTTAGTCTGGATTCCCGCCTACGCGGGAATGACAATCTAAATAATACAATTGTTGATTCTTGTTATACTTATAAAGTTAGTAATTATATTTTTTTATGCAATTTCTGATAATTGGAAAAGATGGAACTGATGAAAAAGCGATGGAAAGAAGATTGGCTGTTCGAGAAGCTCATCTTGCACTGGGAGATAAAATGGAAGCGTCTGGCGAAAGGTGGTACGGGTGTGTGATGTTGGACGATGATGGGAAGATGATAGGCTCAATGGCAGTATTGGATTTTCCTTCAGAAAAAGAACTTCAAAAATATCTTAAAATTGAACCATATATAGTTGGAAAGGTTTGGCAGACAGTTGAAGTATCAAAATGTAATGTAAAACGTCCCTGGAAATTCAATCGCCCTCAATCATTTTTTGAAGAGAGAATAAAAACTAAATAAATTTTCACTCCATTATAACATTATAATGTAGTGTTTAGCCTCAAAAGATTAGAGAAGACCCATTTTTTCTTTTACTTCTTTTACTGTTTCACTTGCGATTGTGCGGGCGCGAGCGGCGCCGTCGCGGATAACTTCGTCAACATATTTTGTGTCAGCGGCGATCTTCGCGCGTCGCTCTTGGAAAGGTTTTAGTTCGGCAAAAATTACCTCGGAGATAGCATCTTTAAGTTTTACAAATTGTAATGTTCCGGCTTCAAATTCATTTTTATAACTATCAACTTCACTTTTTTCCATAAACAACTGGGCAAAAGCAAATAATGACTTTAGTCCACCTGTGAGTTCACCGCCCGCCGTTGTTGCCGTTGGGACAGAACGGATCTTTTTTCTAATTTCTTCCAGTGAATCGGTTAAATTAATATAACTTCCCTCAACACTCTTTCCCATTTTTCCTTCGCCAGTTAAAGAGGGGACATATTCGCCCTTAGTGGCAAATCTTACTGGTTCGGGAAAATCAGTTCCGTAAAGTTGGTTCATCTTTCGGGCAATTTCTCGGGCGACTTCAAGATGCGGTTCTTGATCAATACCAACTGGGACTAAACCAGCTTTATAGACTAAGATATCAGCCGCCATCAAAACTGGATAATTTAAGAGAGCCATGGTGTTGTCATTCGGGTGTTGTTTTACTTTTTCTTTATAAGTAGGCAGATGCTGCATCCGGGCGATCGTGACAACCGATGAAAAATAAAAAGCCAGTTCAATATGTTCGGGAACGTCAGACTGATAAATAATGATGCTTTTTTTTGGGTTAAGACCGGCAGCTAGATAATCAATGACAATCTCCCTTTTTTTCTGGGATAAAGTATCTTTGTCAAAAGGTGTTGTGATCGAATGGACATCAACGACGCAATAAACTGTCTCATATTTACCGGTTTTTTCCAATTCAAGAAAACCTTTAACGGCGCCAAGATAATTTCCTAAATGTAATCTTCCTGTTGCTCGAATTCCCGAGAAAACTCGCTTAACACCTTTATAGTTTATTTTTATTTCTTCAATTTCTGAAGTTACATCAACAACTTGAATATTAGGAAGTTTTTTTAGATCAACTGATTGACATTGAAATGTCGTTGTTAAGCTTCCGGTTCCACCCAGAATCATTTTTGCCTCAAATACTTTATTGTCAATATAAGTTTTAATGCCTGGAACATAGAATCTTGCCGTTCCAATTTCAAGTCCGGTTACTTGCTTAAACTCTTCAGGCGTGGCAATTTGAAGATCGGAAATTCCTAATAATTTCTTTATTTTTTTAAAAGAAATTTTAGTTACATCCCGCCTGAGAACTGCAATAAAGTTTTTATCTGCCTTCATGATTAAAGTCGCCACACTGTCATTAAGTGTATAACCAAGTTCAGCCACCACATCAGACGCTTCAACTAAAGAAGCATGTTCAAGGATCTTGTTTTTAATCCCAAACTCTTCCATTTTTTTAGAATAGTCGAGAGACATTTTGTCTATCATAGTTTTTATTATACTAGTTGATTAATAAATTGTTTAATATTTTTTTCTACATTCTTTTTGTTTGATTGATTAATAACTTCAATGATGGCACTGCCGACGACAGCAATGTCTGCATAAGGTGCAAGCTTTTCCAAATGCTTTTTTTTGGAAATACCAAAACCAACCGCTAATGGTATTTTGAAAAACTTCCTAACATTTTTTAGCTGGTTAATTAATTTTGGGTCAAGCTCTTCTTTAGCTCCGGTTATTCCTTGACGGGCCGTGAAATAGATAAAACCGCGGGCAATCCCTGCATTTTTTATCAATCTTTCATTAGTCGAGGCCGGAGAAACAACCTGAATATTATTCAGATCATATTTATTACAATATTCATAAAAATGTTCTTGGCTCTCCTCATCAATTGGCATATCAGGAACGATTAGTCCATAAGCTCCAGCGCTTTTTGCATCACGACAAAACTTTTCCGTTCCATATTTAAA
>CAYIMI010000066.1:0-4928 GCA_964364445.1 uncultured Gammaproteobacteria bacterium | reverse complement strand
TTTGAGGCTGTGCCAATTTCATTGGCGCGCCACCTGTTCGTTTACTTTATGTTCAACAATAAATTTAGCTCTCTCAAACAATTCATCAAATGTGACAATTTCAACATTTCTTGAATCTCTACGAAATAACTCAAAACTTTTAGCTTTAATTTGTAATTCTTTTGTTTCGCCAGAATATTGGCTAGAATTTCCTATTATTAAAATTGTTTTTGGATCAATGGTTTTTTGTTTGATAATTTCGCCGTCATCATTATAATTGTTATTTGCATTTGATTCTGCTTGTATTTGCCAGCTCGCTTTTTGTTCAAGTATTTGAGAAAAAGCGTCAACAAATTCATTAGATAAAGACCACGAATTAGAACGATTTTTATTTTTAAATAAATCTGTATCGGGTCGCTTTAATTCAACAAGAACCGTAAATTTATTACACCCAAGCAGGAAATCTCCAATAACTCCGTCTTTCCCTGATAAATCAGTATTAGAAATATGCGCTTCTTTTTGTAAAATTCCTAAAAATTTATAATCTAATCCGTACCCAAAAATCCAGTCGTTTTTGCTAAAAAAATGTTGCCACAATATTTCTAATCTTTCATCAGTGATATTGTTTTCTGTTTTATAAGTCGCAATATAATCTGGGTCGTTTAATAATTTATCAAAAATTCCCAATTGTTTTTTCCTATAACCGATATTTACGATATCAGTTGATGTTATGATTCCACTAGCCAATAACTCCTCAATTATTTGTTGCCCGTCTTTTCGGAGTAAGAAAGTTTTTATTTTCTTTTTGGTCTCATCATCCGCAGGTAAATCGTCCTCTGCAAGAGTTATTCTTCGCTCGTTAATATCAGCAAGGTTTAGCTCTGAAAGAAGTTTTAAATAGTCGATAATTTGCTTAAAAAATGAAAATGAAAAAACAATTTGCTCATCCTGCGCAACATAACCTTTATTTTTGTAATACTTAAATCTCTTAAATGAAACCTGGGTTATTTTATTGTTTTCTTTTATAAAAGTAAAAGTAGTTTTAATTTTATTTCTTATGGGGTATGGATGTTCTGCTTCAATTGCGTCAGGAACATTATTTTCATCTCTTGAAACAATAGTAAAATACTTACCCGCTTCATTTTTAAATTTATGCGTATAAAGTGTATCAGTCCGATAATTATCAACGATTTCTTCCTCTGATTTTTCTTGGTCTGGTTGCATAATTTTATTACACTTTTCTAAAAGTTAGAATATTTTGGTGTTGGTGGTTTATTTTATAGGCGTATGGATAGCCAAATGGATATAATGGCTTATTGTCTTGCAATAAAACTGTTGTTCCTGAAAATTCAAAACCTACCTTTTCCATAATTCTAACGATATCACTCTGAACACATTTTTCTTTTTTGTTTACAGTGAAATCGCTAATTATAATACTTGCGTATTTTTTATCATCTAATTTTTTATAAACCACAGACATTATTTCACCAAATAAATTCAAAAAATCTTCATAGGATTTTTGATTTCCTAAATCGTTTTTGTCTTCGGAGTAATATTCAACCCCAATTCTTGATCCGTTCCGTTTTCCGTCTTTTTCGGCTCTTAAACCTTGTCCGTTATTTTTTAAGATATTGTGATATGGTGGAGAAGTAACGCAATAATCAATTTTACCTTTTATTTTTGAAATTGCTTTTAGCGAGTCTCCACAAATGATTTTTTGACCGACTTTTACATCTAATTCTTTCAATCTTTTTTCTGCTAAATTGCAATATTTTTTACTCAAATCAATACCAATTCCTTTTCGCTTCAAATTATTGCTGGCAATTAAAGTCGTTCCAACTCCGTTAAACGGATCAAGCACAACCATTCCCTTTTTTGTGAACATTGATATTAACTTCTCAATATCATTTATCAAAAATGGCGCTGGATGTTGAAAGGCAAATTTATCTTCTTTGCATTTTTCACTAACCCAAAAACTTTTGGTTAGTTTTAACCATTCTTTCCCAGTAAGGTCATTTAATTTGTTTCTTTTATCAAATATTCCGTTCATAATTAAAAATGGCTCAAATAAGTTTTTATGTTTTCTGCGTCAATATTTCTTAAGGATTTTAATTTTATTATGTCATCATAAAAGAGATAACCCCAATTATACTTTTTGAAGCTCTCAACAAACAAAGGGTCTTTAATGCCTAAAAATTCCGTTTTTCTCTTGTTTGGCAATACCATAAGTTTGCTTATTCCAATATCAAGATTGGACGCTCTCTGTATGCCAGATGTAAAGTTGGTTGAATTCTCAACCTCAATAGCAAATTCTACTTTGTCATTTTTTATCCAAACCATGTCAATCATTTCAATTCTTGCTTTTTTATCTTGATCAAAATTTAACTTATCTAACTTTGTAATATCAGCGTATTCTGATAGTTTTTTCCCATTATAATTTTCTGGCTGTTCTCTTTTGCCGATATAAACTTCAAAGCCCATTTTTTTACCAATTTCTGATAAGAAATAAAGCATTTCAGTATGATTAGTAAAATCTTTCTCGGTTTCGCCACCTTTATAAACCCATTTGCCTCCAGATTTATTGGCAAATTTTTTCAATATTTGATCAACTGATTTAATATCAGGCGTTAGTCCGTTTGGATATTTAACAAAAATTTCGCCTAAAACTTCGTCTAAAGTAACCGATACTTTTCTACGCAAAAGAGCAGCGACGGTTTCCTCAACTCTGTCGGTTAATTTTTTATCAGGATATTTAATATAATCGGCTGGATTTTTAAACCACCAATATTTTCCAGCTTTACTGCTATTGTCTTTAAGTTCAAAAATAGAACCGATATGAGCCGATAAAATTTGCTCTATATTATTGTCAAAATCTTCAATATTAAATCCTGCAGATGAAATTTCTGCCAAAAGACCATTAAACAATATTTGATACGGGGTTGGCTCATTTCGTTGAGCAATCAAGCTTATTGTTTTTTCAATAACATAATGCTCAAATTCTTGCTCGTTCGTTTTGAAATTTGCGGTAGGTTTTTTGATACAGCGAATATAAAAATCGGAAGCTGAAGTTCCGTAAGGGTTGGCAACATTTGATTCGCCAGTCCTTCTATTTTGTTGATGAATTACCTTTTCAATTTTAAAACCAGACAAGGCAATTGCATTTAAAAATGCATTCCAAATTTTTATATCCTTGTTGTGGAATGTAAATATGATTTTCCCGTCATTCTTTAATACTTTAAAAAGATTTTTAATCCCATTCTGGAATTTTATTTTGTAAGTATTAAGGTCTTGAATATTCCTTTTTACGGTGATTTCACTTTCGTAATTAGGAGCAAATCGTTGATCAAACTTTTTTAACCAAATTAGCCATATTGTGCTTAAATCTAAATACTGGACAAGCCCGCCATAAGGCGGATCTGTCATTATAAAATCAATAGAATCTTCCTCAATAAAATCTGTGATAGTATTTATATCAACAATGCCATATTTAATATCAAAGTTTTTTGATTTACTGCTTTTATTGCTTTTGTCAACATATAAAATTTTTGGAATTTTTCCTAGATATTCTTTAATATCAGCAAGTGAACTTTCAACCGATTGTTTGCCAAAACAACTTCCGTAGAACACCAACAATGGATTCATTTCCATTTGTCTAGCAGCGCAAATATATGCTGATCTTCCCCAGCTTGTAGAAAATCCTCTATCAGCATTTTCTCTTCTTGGAACACTCATTTTAGTACACAGATGAATGGTTTTAATGAATCCCAAAAGAAGTTGTTTCTGAATGACTACATTATCAACATCAAGTATTTTGTTGAAAATTTTTGAAATCACATATAAATTTCTTTTGGTCCACAAATCCGCAAAGTGATTTCCGCCAATGCACTCAATAAAATTCGCTGAAAATGACGGCGAATTATAAAATTCGTCATCTGGATACCATGTTTTGATTTCTATTTTATGTAATTCTTTTGCTTTAGTAATTTCTTCGTCCGTCGGTTTTTCAAGATAACGAGATTTTATATTTTTTTTACATTCTGAACACTCGACGCCTACTTCGTATAATTCGCCATTTTCCCATTTGAAACTTTGGGCAATTGCTGAAGTGCTACCGCATTTTCTGCAAGTAGTATGAAAATACTTTTGATAAATATTATCATTTTTAATATCATCAACTATTGCATCAACTTCAATAGCAAATTCTTCTTTATTAAATTCACTACAAAAAGTTTCTATCAAAAAAGAGGTTAGCGGATTCAAATCAAAAGCAATCGCTTTTCTACCAGCCTTCACAGCTTCAAAAGCACTAATTGCACTACCCGCAAATGGATCTAAAAACAATCCGTCTTCAGGAGTATAATTTTTTATATATTCTCGCCAAATATTGTGAGGTTTTTTACCCCAATATTTCATTGCAGTATAAATCGGAGGGCGAGTTTCTTCTACAAGTGCAAAATTTATATCTTTTATATTTTTCATATTTATTTCAATAAATTATCCAAACTAACGCCCAACGCTTTGGCTATTTTCTGAACAGTATCAATTGTCGGGCTTTGTATTCCGCCCGATTCAATTTTAATAATTGTAGCATGAGATATGTCAGCCAATCTTGAGAGTTTATCTTGTGATAATCCCTTTGCTTGCCTATATTTTTTTATATTTTTGGCGATAGGTTGAATTGTTTTTGACATTGTAATATGATAATATATATACTATAATATTGATAACGATGTATCGTTCATAAAATATCTATATCATTATGATACCAAATTTTAATAAATGTAGCAATAAAATTTTAGGGAGTTCCTTAGCGTTGCCCGCGAATGGGTTGGGTGGGTCAAGGGCAACATCTTCTTTGGTGGCGCATTTTGCTTTGCAAAATACAGCCTCAAATTCCGCCGAAAAATCCGTCCGTCCGAAAGTTTTGGGGGCGAAGCCCAAGCAGGCGG
>CAYIMI010000065.1:2311-4956 GCA_964364445.1 uncultured Gammaproteobacteria bacterium | reverse complement strand
GAGGGGAATTTTGGAGATATTGAAAAAATCGCCAAAGAAAATAATTTTTTTCCAGTTGACGGAGTTGTCTTTGATCTAGGTTTATCAATGAAGCAGATAAGTCAGTCTGGACGGGGATTTTCTTTTAAAAAGTTAGGTGAACCCTTAGACATGAGAATGAGTCTAAAAACGGAAATGACAGCGAAATATTTATTAAATCATCTATCAGAAGCAGAGCTTTTTGATTTTTTTGCCAAAAATTCCGAAGAAATAAATTCTCAAAAAATCGCCCGTGAAATCATTATAAAACGTCAATTCAAAAAATTAGAAACAGTCGGTGACTTAATAAATTGTATAGATCGCGCAATCGGAGAGCAAGATAATAACGCCTATAAACGAATTTTTCAAGCTTTACGAATTCAGGTTAATGACGAATTTGAAAATTTAAAAAACGGTTTAGTCGGAGCCACAAAAATTATTAAAGATGACGGAAAGATAGCCGTAGTCACCTTTCATTCGCTGGAGGATCGAATTGTTAAAAATTTTTCAAAATCTCAAGGTTTAAAACTCCTTAATAAAAAGCCAATTACAAATCGTCGTGGTAGGAGTTTTGAGAAATCAGCTAAATTGCGATTAGTAGTCAAAGATAATTTATGAAAAATATATTTTTAAGAACAACTGGGTTAATAATGACGGGATTGATTATTGCTAATCTATTCGTGGTTATTTCGGGTATTGTCATTAGCGATGAAATAGATAATTTTGAAAAAAAAACCAATAGCCTTCATAGATTTAATTTAACTTTAGAAAAAGAAGTTGCCAATCTTGGTTCTTTAAAATTCGCTCAAGAACAGGCTAAAGAATTTGGCTTTACCAATTCAACAGCACCTCAATATATTGATCAATTAAAGTACGCACAACGTTAAGTCATGAAAATTAAATTTATTTTTTTACTCTTCATTGCTTTTTATCTTGCTATTATTATTCGACTATTTTTTCTTCAAGTAATATATTCACCTGCGAATAAAAGCGAGTATTTAAAAACAAACAAGCTTTATCCCGTCCGCGGAAAGATTTATGATCAAAAAAATCAGTCCTTAGTTTTGAATCAAAATAGTTATCAGATGTACATTGAGCCAAAAAAAGTTGAGGACAAAGATAAACTTTTGCAATTATTAAGTAAAAGTTTAGAAGTTGAGGAGGCGTCAATTTCGGCAAAACTTGACATGTCAAAATATTGGGTGGCGATATCTGGCGGTTTAACTCAAGAACAAAAAGACAAAATTGATAAATTAAATTTAAAAGGAGTTGGTTTTGACTATCTGACTAAAAGATTCTATCCAGAGGCTTCTCTTTCGGCTCATATATTGGGCTTTTTGGGTAAAGATAATCAAGGTGAAGATGTTGGCTATTTGGGATTGGAGGGATTCTATAATCGTGATTTAAGGGGGCTACCTGGTTTTGTGGAAACTGAGAGAGATATTTTAGGGCGACCAATACTAATAGGAGTCCAACAAAGAGTTGAGGCAGAAGACGGTCGTGATTTAATTTTAACGATTGATAAAAATGTTCAAGAAATTAGCAAAAAAAGATTGCTTGAAGGGCTAGATAAATACCAAGCAAAAAAGGGTTGTGTGATAATAGCTGATCCTAAAACTATGGCCATTTTATCTCTCGTTTGTCTTCCTGATTACGATTTAGAAAAATATTATTTATTTGATGAGAATTTTTATAAAAATTTAGCAATCTCTGACCTATATGAACCAGGGAGCGTCTTTAAACCCCTTATTGTGGCGGCCGCCTTGGAAGAAAAAAAAATTAAGCCAAATGATGTCTACAATGAAACTGGTCAAGTAGCCGTTGGTGAATATAACATAAAAACTTGGAATGACAAATATGAGGGTAAAATATCGATGACCAGAATTTTGGAAAAATCATCAAATGTGGGCATGGTCTACATTGGAGAAAAATTAGGAAATAAAAAAATCTATGATTATTTAGAAAAGTTTGGATTTGGTCAAAATACAGGAATAGATCTTGAAGGTGAAGCTTCAGGCTATCTCAAACCTAAAGCAGATTGGTACCCAATTGATTATGCAACGGTGACTTTTGGTCAAGGGATTGCCGTTACTCCAATTCAAATGATTCGAGCATTTGCATCAATCATAAATGGTGGGTATCTAATGAAGCCATACATCGTCCAAAAAATTGTTTCAGAAAACAAAATTACAGAAATAAAACCAAAGGTAGAGAAAAGGGTTGTTTCTCAAATGACGTCAAATATTATACGTAAAATGTTAGTTTCAACAGTTGAAAATGCTGAGGCCAAATGGGATCGACCAAAAGGGTTTTCAATTGGAGGAAAAACTGGTACAGCTCAAGTTCCAATTAAGGGGATTTATGATGCATCAAAGACAATTGCTTCATTTATTGGATTTGCTCCGGCTGATAATCCAAAATTTTTGACCTTTGTAGTTCTTTATGAACCAAAAACATCTCAATGGGGTTCTGAGACCGCTGCACCTCTGTTTTTTGAAATCGCGAAAGATCTTATAGTATACTATGGCATATCACCAACAAGGTAAAAATATGTTTCAAAAAATAAAAAACGTTTATCATCTATTTCAAGCTATTTTAGCTAGTATCGTTTATGGCTTTCCCAGTCG
>CAYIMI010000065.1:0-2211 GCA_964364445.1 uncultured Gammaproteobacteria bacterium | reverse complement strand
ATAAAAAGTGCTAAAAAAGATGATATCGTTGTGTTGACAGGGAAGTCCCACGAAAAGAGTTTATGCCGTGGAAAGATAGAATATCCGTGGGATGAGTATGAGGCAGTTGAGAAGGCATTAAAATTATGATTACTTACGATTCTGAGCTTAAAATTTTTTATTCAACATTAATCAATGACGATAAGTTTTTTGGTGGGTTTGGGACAAGGGCTTTAGGTGACGGTCGTAATATTGACACGGCAATCAATTTTGCCCAAACGAATATTCCTAACTTTAAAACAGTGGTCGTTCCCGAACAGATTCATTCAGTCAATGTAACAAATTTCAGTGCAAATTTAATTGATAATGTTGAAAGGGTTTCTGAGACAGATGGCCTAATTAGCAAAGATATAAATTCGGTTTTGACGGTTATTACAGCTGACTGTTCACCAATTATGTTTGTGGATAAGAAACAGGAAATTGTTGGAATTGCACACCTTGGTTGGAGAGGAAGCGTGAAGCGACTCGGACAAAAAATGGTTAAGAGAATTATTGAACTGGGAGGAAAAAAAGAAAATATAATTGTGGCGATAGGTCCCTCAATTGGTCAGTGTTGTTATGATGTTGAAGACGAGCGTTATTATCAATTTGTTGAAGAATTTGACAATTATGCCGATAAAATTTTTCACCGTCATCAGGGAAAATTACATTTAAGTCTGGCACTTTTAAATTATTTACAGTTAAAAGAATTAGGTTTGCCAGAAAAAAATATCGATCATTTTCCTTTTTGCACCTCCTGCGATAAAAAGCGCTTCTTTTCTTTCAGGCGTGATAAAAAGCAGGATTATGGGGAAATGTTGAGCTTTATTGTTAGGAATTAGGGTCAGACCCTGTATAATTTCAACATACGATGTTAAACCAATCTAAAAACATATTTTTTCTGGGTATAAAAGGCGTGGCTATGGCCAATTTAGCGGTCATCTTAAAAAAGATGGGAAAAAATATCACAGGCTGTGATATTGAGGAGGAATTTATCACTGATAAACTTCTAAAAGATAATAAAATTACTTGGATAACTGGATTTGATGCCAATAAACTTGACAAAGAAACGGACTTAATTGTTTATTCAGCTGCACATGGTGGAACAAGCAATCCGTTGATTGTTGCAGCATTACAAAATAAGATTAAAGTAATTTCCCAGGCGAAATTATTAGGAGAATTGATGGATCAATTTGAAAACAAAATTGCTGTTTGTGGTTGTCACGGAAAAACTACTACTTCATCTTTACTTGTTTACGCTCTAAACAAATTAAAACAAAAACCAAGCTATTTAGTCGGAGTGCCATTTTTCACCGGTTGCCAAGGTGGAGATTTTCAGGACAAAAAATATTTTGTCGTTGAGGCCGATGAGTATGGAGTCAATCCGCCCACTGATAAAATGCCTAAATTTAATTTATTAAATCCCAATTATATTATTGCTACCAATATAGATTTTGACCATCCGGATGTTTATAAAGATATTGAGGAAACAAAAGAAGCTTTTAAGAAATTTTTTAGTGACAAAAAATTAATTGCTAATATAGACGACCCGAATTTAGTTCAATGTATTAACATATCAAAAGTAATAACATATGGTGAATCGGAAAAAGCCGATTATCAGATAATTAACTACAAAATTAGTGAAGAGGAAACTACTTTTGAAATAAAAAATGTTGGCGAGTTTAGTATCTCTCTTTTTGGTAAACATAATATCTCAAATGCAACTGCCGTTATTGTTCAGCTTTTAGAATTAGGATTTAAAGCAGAGGAAATTAAAAAAGCGCTGATTGGTTTTACGGGCGCAGAAAGACGGTTTGAAAAAGTTTATTTTAAAAATAATATTTACTTATTTGATGACTATGCCCATCATCCTGCAGAAATAGCGGCTACGATTAACGCCGCTAAAGCGAGGTTTAAAGGCAGAAGAATTATTGTAATCTTTCAACCTCATACCTATTCAAGAACGAGTAATTTGTTAAAAGAATTTAAGGAGAGTCTATCGCTGACCGATGTTGGATTAATTCTTCCGATTTTTGCTTCAGCGCGTGAAAATAGTAGTCAATTTAAAGTCAGCTCAAAAGACATAGCTGATGGGTCAAGAAACTTACAGTATGTTGATTCAAACGTACAGTTGATTAATCAACTAGCCATTATTCTGAAAGAGGGCGATGTTGTATTTACAATGGGAGCGGG
>CAYIMI010000064.1:0-5037 GCA_964364445.1 uncultured Gammaproteobacteria bacterium | reverse complement strand
TACATCAGAATTTCTATGATTTTGTTCCTTACTTATTCTATGGGGAGATTTCATGACTATTATTTGATAGTTATTTGGGTCCTTTATGTTTAATGATTCATTTTTTATGTCCCAAAAAGTTTCAGATCTCTTTTTCTTAACTTCTTCTGCCCTGACCGATATTTTTCTTCCATATTCATCACTTACTGGTTTTCTAGTTTCTACAAAGGCAGAGGGGGATAAGGGTTCATTCCTTCTTGCGCGGTTAAGGAACCTCTTATGATGAGCATAATCGTATTCAATTGCAGTCATTTGGAATCGAATTATACAGAATTTTTGTTATATTTTCAACGTCCCAACAATCTAAGTAGGATTTTTGAAGCTAAAATTAAGTCTGTCTTTCTCTCAATCTTTCGTAAATTAGAAATAATAATAAAGCAATCAGAGCAATACCAAAGGCTATCTGAAATCGGTTAAGATTTTCTGTTAGGTCTAACATATTGTTTTATATTACTTTCTAAATCAACTGATAACTTGAAAGTAATCATAGCAAATAAAAAATTAACAGACAAGGTCACAATATCTCTAGTCGCCATTAAAGTTAAAATTAGTCCTGCAGAAATATTCACTAATAAAGAAGCCAATGATCTTTTAAAAACTTTTTTGTACATACGTAAAGAATAAAATATCTAAAAATATTGTCTACCGCTTATAACCTACAAAAGTAGGATTTTAGATTGTTACAGAAGTATAAAAATGTCGATAGACACTCACTTCTATTTTTTAAAGATTGAAATAATATCCTTGAAGTTAAACGTCCCGTCATTATTGAAGTCAAAAGGTAATAGGGGTTTGAATTTTATTTTATTACCTTCTCTTTTAAAAACAATGAATTCTTGACGCGGTAGATGATAAGGTTTGAGTAGAACAACCCTGTAGAGCTCGTCTAGGGCGATATTTTGTATATCTTTTAGTTCGCCAAGATTATTTACAACTGAGCGAATGGAGAAATTCTGTGAGAAAATAAGAAAGTAAAGATTATTTAATTACATTCCATTGGGTGAACGTCTTTCCACTTAATAAAATCTTTGGAGAAACAATACTGCCTCTTCCGTTTTCTACCCATGACAACCAATTACCTGGACGGTCACTCATTCCTAAATATTTTGCAGGATCAGTTTTTATAAATAACCCTCCACGAGGATAAATAAAATTTTTTATTCCTTCTTCCATCTTATTTCGTTTATCTGATGGAAGTTGATATAACATAGCGCAAGCTATAACAATAGGAGTGATTTCTTTTTTTATATTAATAGGCAAAAAAAGCCCATCTCCTTGTACTTGTGGAATCGCCTGTGTAAACTTTTTCGTAAAATCTCTTACTTCATCTCTCAGATCGTCGTCGCCAATACAAGCTAATACCCAATTTTCTTTTGGAGGATTAAGTTCAACTCCTATAACATTTAGTTCAGGCACATTTAAAATGTTATTAATCTGTCTCGGAGCAGTTGGTTTATCTGTTAACCATTGCTTGAATTTTTCAGGATGTCTTAGGGCTTTTGATACTAAGGTGGCACTGCTCCCAATCTCAATTATTAATAAATTTTTATTATCAAACTGATTTTCTATTTGTTTCATTAACCATAAAATATGAGCGGCTCGTTGAGGTAAATTTTTAGCCATAGTATTAGAACCTGCTATTTCGGCTATTGATTGAGCGTTTGCTCCTAAATAATCCAAAATTGAATCTACCGACCATAACGAGGAGGACAAAGAGTCGGGATAATCTTTAAACAATCTTTGTTCTGAAGCCAAATACCTAATAGCTATTTCTACTGGAAAAAGTTGACTAGCAGAAGATAAACCACGATCCTGACCTAGTTGTTGTTGGGCAATATAATTACTTTTTTCGATTATACTAATAATTAATTGTGGATTTTTTGTTAAGGCCTCAGTTAATAATTCAAGCATTCTAGTTTCATCACCGTCTTGTTTTAAACCAGCAATTAATTTTCTAAACTGTTCTTGCCAATATGCTAATTGTTTATTGTCAATTTTTTCGATGATATTATTTTCTTCTAATTTTTAAAAGCCATTTATTTAACATACTTGTAAATAGATCTTTTTGATTAAAATCTCTAAACGGAAAGCAAAAAAGAGTTTTAGAAAATTTATTGATTTTTCCAAGTGGAGAAACAGCTAATATAGTATTACTTAAACCATCCCATTCCGAAATTTTAAATTTTGTTCTTAAACCTTTATCCCAAGTTGGATCAACATAAACCCATTTTTTCCTTTCAGGAATATAAACTTTTAAAAAATAATGTCTGGAATAAGGTTTTTTTGTTAAATCTAATAGTTTTTTTGGGATTCTAAGATTTTTCCATAAAAATTGACAATAAAACACCTGGCAATTTAATCCCGTCCTTATTAATAAGTCACCTAATATTTTTGTTTTTGCATAACATGAAGCATCAACTTCCTTCTGTCCAATGAGGTAAGGGATATCTCTAATAGAATTAAAAAGTTTAATTCGTAATTTAATATTTTGTGATTTATTTTTAAAAACTTTCATAAATTATTTAAATCAAAATTATTAATCAAATATTCTGTATAAATAGTATTCGGTGTCAAAGAAGATAGTTGTGAGTCTAGATTCCCAAATTTTACCGGTAGAGTAAAAAGATTGTCAGTTTGATTATAAAAATAGGCCAATTCTCCAACGGTTAATTTTGGTTTAATTGCTTCAAAGATTTTTAATGTGTTTATAAGACATATTTTTTGAAGCTGCTTAATAGATTGATTATCAGTTATCCTAAACCATCTTCCTTCAAAAATAACATCAGGGAGAGTAAAGTCAATGGGTAGGCTATGATCGCCGTTCAAAAATTTCTTAGCTAACTTGGTCTCTCCTGTTTCCTTACTTATCTCTCCTACTAAAATACCAGACTGTGGTAGTAATAAAAAATCCCTATCTTCAACCCATGCTCCCTTTCCTAAATCAAACCAAATTAAACGATTAGGGTTGTATTTTTGTAATTCATCCCAAGCTTTAGGAAACCAACCAACGCTCCCGATTGCTTTAGTAACTTCTATTCCAATTTGTTCTAGTAATTGAGCTATGGTTTTTACTGATTTACCACTAGCAAATCCTGTATCTTCTAACAGAAATTCATTTTTTCCCTTTTCCCCATGAGCTTTTTTTATTTGTTGAAGTTGTAATAAAATAGGGAGTGAACCCGGCCTTTCTGCTTGGTAAGATGGTCTATCATCTCTTATTAAATTATTTTGATCATCTAACAGAATAACTCTATTAATTTGAAATTTTAGTGAATCTTCTTCTATGGTAGATCTTTCAGTGGAGCAAACAGTTAATAAAGGGTTATCTACTAATGCTAATTCAATTAATTCTTTTTTCCTTTTAGTTAGCTCTAATTCATCTAATATCCATATAGGAGTAGTTATAAAATTTTGTTCAGAATAAAAGTTAGTTAAATCGGTTTGAAATTCTGACAATACATTTTTCAAACTTTTCTTATCTTCAGCTATATTATTTAATATCGGAAATGCTGTTGAAAACGGAAGAGAGGTAATTAGGTACAATGGATCTCCTGGTTTTATTTCTTTTTGTTTAGCATTTTTATTTATGGGTTTTCCTACGGAAGACAATAAGGGATTTAAAGATTCATTTCCCAACAATTCAGCATTTGATCTAAGTTTTTTTACTTCCATGGTAATTGATATGGAATTTTAACATAAGAAATAGGATTGTTCAATTACTATCGGATATTAAAATTAAAAATTTCAACGTCCCAACAATCTAAGTAGATCTTTGAAGTTGAAAGTGCCGTCATTATTGAAATCAAACGGTAATAACTGTTTGAACTTTATGATATTACCCTCTCTTTTGAATACGATAAATTCTTGCCTTGGTAAATGATAAGGTTTGAGTAAAACAACCCTGTAAAGCTCGTCTAAGGCAATATTTTGTATATCTTTTAGTTCACCAAGATTATTTACAACTGAGAGAGATTTTTTCTTAAAAACAAGTTGGTCATCCACATCAAAGATCTGAATTTCGTAGTTGTCTCCCCTACCCCACGTTTCAAATTTTAAAGAGGGTAGTGGTAAAATATTTATGTTCCAGTCGTCGCTCAATAAAATATTTTTGTCATTTTTTTGTAAAACAAATTTAATTTTTTTATTTCCTAAATCTTCATTTGTTTTTAAAGTAAAATAAACGTCTTTTTCCTCAAAGGGATTAATATCTTTTAAATCATCAAATAAATAATCTGGAATTTTTGATTGATCATTGATCATTGATAATTGATAATTGCTGTCTTTATCCCACACAGCTTGCCCTAAATTATTTAATTTAACTTTAAAATGATAGGTTGACTGAACAACTAGATCAGTCGGGAACTTAAAACTTATCCATCCTTTTTCTATCTGCTCCGGCTCACCTTTTATCTTTGACATTGATTGGACAGAGTAATATTGTTGATAGTAATCCTGTGAATTATATTTTTTCCAAGAAAAATCCAAAAATGGCTCACCCTGATAATCAAAGACGAACGGAGTAACGGCGACCACCCGACTATCTGGATTCCAAATCTGATCAAACGCCGATTGAAAATAATCAGCAACAATGTTTTCACCGCCACGCTTCCAGCCCGTTTCAGTAATAAAAACTGGTAACTCTTTAGTCACCCCCAGTTCCTTTAGGAGCGCTAGCTCCCACTCATAAGTCCTGATTGTACCCCTTCCCGTCGCATACGGACTACCGGCGAAGGCAGGGTTAGGATAAGAATGGGATGCCAGACCGTCGATATTCTGTAGGGTCTGACCCTCCGGGAGGGTCAGACCCTGTACAATTTCCCTCAGAAATTTCTCCTCATCTTCCATCCCTGGCATCCATGATGGCGCGGACGCGTCCATTCCAGCCAACATTATAAAAAAATCTTTATTTTTTTCCTTTAATTTTTTGGCAAATTCAAAAGAAATTTCGGCATAACTTTTTGCGTCGACTTCTCCACCCCATTCACTTCCGTGATTTGG
>CAYIMI010000063.1:0-5210 GCA_964364445.1 uncultured Gammaproteobacteria bacterium | reverse complement strand
TAGCTCAACGGTAGAGCGCTTCGTTTACATCGAAGATGTTGGGGGTTCAAATCCCTCCAAGTCCACAAAGAAGCGTCCACAAAAAAATCTAAATCAAATTCGCCTGAAGATGGAAATATGGGGGACGATTCTTATAGCGGCGAATTGCCATTCGGATTACATCTTCAATAAAATCACCATAATCCATACCTATTAATTGAGCACAAGCGGGAACACAATCATCAATATTGATTGATGGATTAGGATTTAATTCTAATATATAAGGATTATCATTTTTATCAACTCTTACTTCAACCCTTCCATAATCATGGCAGTCAAGAATATTATACGTATCAAGGGCAATCTCGGTGATTAATGATTCTAATCTCTTGCTAATATTTTTTGGCGGACGCTGAACAACTATTTTATGATAAGCAGATTTTTCATCCCACTTAGCATCGTATGGGTAAATATGCCAAAGCCCCTTGGGCATTTTATCGAATATTGATCGTGATAACGGTAAAACTCTCAAATCATTTTCATCGCTACCAACTATAGAAATATCATACTCGTCGCCTTCTATATATTCTTCAACCAAAGCCGGTCGTTTCATCTTAACGATTACTTTTTCTAATTCTCTCTTCAATTCTCCTTTATTAATGACCACGGAATCATTAGTGATCCCAATTGAATTGTCTGTATTACCGGGTTTAACAATCAAGGGGTATTTTAGATCATCATCAATTTCATCATCCATTGAGTAGGCATAATCCCAATTTGGAGTTGGAATATCATGATAAGCTAATAATTTTTTTACTCTAATTTTATCGAGAGATAGAGAAAGAGTAAACGGATTTGACCCAGTATAGGGGATTTGTAAAGTATCCAAAATTGCCGCCGCATGAGGCTCAAGCAAACTTGAATTATTAATTCTTTCGCAGACATTAAAAACTAGGTCTACATCACTGCCTCTCAAATCAGTAAAGGCCTTCGGTAAATTATTAAAATCAAAAAATGATATTTTATATCCTCGTTTCTCCAAAGTTTTTTGAATATTTTTCCCGACTGACATTAAATCTTGTTCAACACTATTGCCATTTTCTTCGTCATAAATATTACAGGCAATCCCTATATGAAGTTTTTTAATATTTTGTGGAGATAATCTTTTAATATTTTCAAATTTTGCCACCCTTAAGATCGTATCCGTCTGCAAAGCAGCAAAAGTTCTTCTGTGCCTTCGTTCAGTTTTACCGAGAGATGAAGCCGGATCAAATTTAACTACCTTAAAGTCAATATAATCTAAGGCGTCAGAAAGATTGTCTTGGGCATCAACTAAATTCTTTCCCGAAACAGTTAACCAACCCAAATAGTCAGATCCATCGGGCTGTATAAGAATGGGTTCGCCTATTTTTTTATAGATATGTAACTCTTCCAGGTAATTTAATTTCTTTAATTTTTCCGAAATATCAAGTTGAACTAAAATTCCCGATTCCTTAGGATACAGATCCCAACCGATTATATATTTTTTTATTTTTTCAAATTTTATCGTTGGAATGTAGGTACCGATAGCTACTTTGACAGCCATTTCGATTAAATCAACATTTCGAGCATCTTTGATATAAGAATATACATAATCTCCTCCCATCCTTAAATTACACTCTAATGGAACTGGCCCGTGCTTTGTTGATTTAACTTCAAAATGGATCATGCCATTTTGAATTCCCAACTTCTCTAAGGTTTCCTCAAGTATGTTCAGTAATTTTTCTTGGTCCTCCATTGGTAAACTCGAGGGAACCGCTTGGCCATTATCCATAAAAAAAATATCCTTCTGTTTATTAAAATTATCAGCCAAAGAATGGAATTTTATTTTTCCATTTTGCAGTACTGCATCGATATCGACTTCATCTCCATCTAAGTATTCTTCAGCAAAAATATCCAGTCCATCAGTAAGGGCCGATTCAGTAATAACCGAAATATTTCTTTTTACAAAGTGATAAATATCCTCTAAATCTTCTTCTTTATCAACTCGGACAACAAATGAACTTGAAGATCCATAAGATGGCTTAACAACGATTGGAAAACGTAAGGCTTCTTTAACTTGCTTTAAATCATTTTCATTTTTGATTAAAATATGAGCCGGTGCTGGAATGCCATTTTCTTGACAAAATTCTCGAAAAAAGTATTTATTTCTAACTTTTTTAGCAATGTGATAGGGGATACCAATAAAATTAAATTTATCAACAACTTTTGAAGTAAGTAGAACATCGTCTTCCCAAAAAGTCAAAGCTCCACTTATTTTATCATGAGGATTTTCTTTTATAAAAGTTTCAATATTGGCAATTGTTTCGCGATGGTCGGTGGTATCAGAAATAATCCAATGATCAACATAAGGGGAGGCCCAATTTTTTTCTTTATGAACAACGATTAAGCGTAACCCAAGTTTTTTTAATTTTTGAAAGATAAATCTTTTTTTTATTGACCCTGTGTTGATAACAATAATTGTTTTTCCTTCTAGATCAGTTGTCTCATCAAGTTTTTCTATTTTCATTTTATGATAGTTTAAATTATTACTTATTTTTATGATTTGTCAATACATATTTTTGCTATACTCAAAGTATGAGAAAAAGTTTTTGGCAGTATTATTGGGATAGTCTTCATGATTTTGGTGAAGCCATTATTAATATCTTCATTTTTCTTCCTTATTTTTTTTCAGTTGCCACACTTTTAAAAACTTTATTTAGTCCTTGGAAAAATCTGACAGTTAAAAAAACTTTTGTAGGTTTTTCTTTTTCCGATTGGGCCAATCGTTTTGCCTTTAATATTATCTCACGTAGTATGGGAGCAATAATGAGACTTGCCATTATCACTTTCTATTTTATTTTTCAAACATTGTTTATGATTATACTTCCTTTTGTTGCTTTATCTTCTTTTCTTTTCACGCCATTTTTTTATTTATTATCCCTCACCCAAAAAACAACTCAAGAAAAAAAAGATACTTTTAGGAAAAAATTTATTGAAACTCATCTATTAAATCAGGAAAATTTATCTCAGGTTGAAAAATGGTTTGAGCAATATTATAAGCATCACCTTACAAAAACTACTTGGTGGCAATTACAAAATTTGTTGTCTTACCCTCCGTTGGCCCGTGATTGGGCGGTTGGATACACTCCAATTCTTGATCAATATGCTACAGATTTAGCAACTGCTTCCTACCTTCATCATATTAAAAATATTATTGATCGTGAAAAAGAAATTACTGAAATTGAACAAATTTTGACTAAATCCATTGAAAGTAATGTTATCGTCGTAGGTGAAGAGGGCGTTGGGAAACATACGATTATTGATGCCTTAGCGAAAAAAATTTATTTAGGAAAAACTAACATTCATTTGATGTACAGGAGAATATTAAAGCTGAATATGGAGAAAATCTTAAATGAATTTACTGATCAAAAACAAAGAGAAAATTTTTTTGAGGACTTGCTAAAAGAAGCTGAACAAGCAAAAAATATCATTCTCTTTATTGACAACATTGACAAATATATTGATCTCACTAATTCCCTTGAAAAATTTACCAAAAGTAATTTGATTCAAGTAATTGGGGTGACGACTCCCTTTGCTTTCCAAAACTTGATTTATTCTAATGAAAAAATTAATCATATTTTTAATAAAGTTGATGTTTACGAAATTTCAAAAAATGAAGCAGAAGATATTTTATTAGATTCAGTATATTCTTTTGAACTTCTTTATAACAAAAACATTCTTTATGAAACCGTTAGGGAAGTAATTGAAAAAAGCGAATTTTACCTGACGTCAATTCCATTTCCAGAAAAAGCTGTTGACCTCCTAGATTCGGCTTGTGTGTATTCAAAACAAAAAACAATAACACCCAAAATAATTAATCAAGTTTTAACAGAGAAGACTCATATTCCAACCATTATCACCCAACAAATAAAGGAAAAGCTTTTGAATCTTGAGACTTTATTGTTTTCCAGGATTATTCAACAAAATGAAGCGATAAAAAAACTATCTTCAACCTTAAGACGTTCTTTTCTTCTGATTGGCAAAAGAAAAAAACCACTCGCTTCATTTTTATTTCTTGGCCCAACGGGAGTAGGAAAAACCGAAACCGCCAAAGCGGTTTCTAATGTTTTTTTTGAGGACCATCTTCTTCGCTTTGATATGTCTGAATTTCAATCCAAATATGATATCCCAAAACTCATTGGAGATAACACAAACCCAGGCCTTTTAACTAAGACTATTCATGAACAAAGCTATGGAGTGTTACTACTGGACGAAATTGAGAAAGCAGATAAAGATTTAATAAATATTTTCTTAACCGTTGTTGATGAGGGTTATTTTATTGATGGAATGGGTAAAAAAGTCGATTGCAAAAATCTAGTTATTATTGCCACCTCAAATGCTCAAAATGAGAATCTTTTCTCTCCTGAATTTCTTAACCGTTTTGATGGTGTAATCACTTTTGAATCCCTGAACAAAGAATCAATTAAAATTTTGGCAAAAAAAATTATTGAAAAAATATCATTAGATATACTTAAATTATATAAGGTTAAAGTCTTTGTTTCTGAAAAAACAATTGATTTTATTTCTAAAAAAGGTTTTAATCCGCGTTTTGGAGCGAGAAATCTTGAAAGAACGATTAGGGATGAAATTGAAGATAAGGTTGCTAAAATTATTCTCTCCGAAAAAGCTAAGCCAGGAGAAACAATTCATTTATAACATTATGGGCAAGTTGATTGTGATTGAGGGAATTGACGGTTCAGGAAAACTTACCCAACTTAAGTTGTTACTTAATTATCTAAAGGAAAAACAGATTAGCCATGTTTCCTTTGATTTTCCTCAATATGGAAAGACATTTTTTGGAGATTTTGCCGGCCGGTTTTTGAATGGTGAGTTTGGCCATTTCAGTAGAATTAATCCTTATCTTGCCTCTTTTCCTTATGCGGCCGATCGCTGGCAGGTAAAAGACAAGCTTTGGCAAGCAATTAATGATAACAAGCTGGTTATTTGCAATCGCTATACCCCTTCTTCGATCTATCAAGCGGTAAAGGTTAAACCGTCGCAAAGAAAAAAGTTTTTAGACTGGATAGAAACACTTGAATATGAAGTTTTTGGAATTCCGCGCCCTAGTTTGGTTATTTTTCTTTATGTTCCACTAGCTTTTGCCCAAACTTTGATTGCTAAAAAAACTAAAGATCAATACGAAAAAAATG
>CAYIMI010000062.1:0-5257 GCA_964364445.1 uncultured Gammaproteobacteria bacterium | reverse complement strand
GTCTCCATGAAAATTATAAGAAATAAAATTACGTAAGTGGCGATTCCATAGGTCGAAATAATAGTACCTAAGTGGACGTCAATGTGAATGATAAAGTCAATAAGGAACTTGATAATATCCATGACTATCATTATATCTATTAAATTCCTGAAAAGTATTATAAAATTAAAGGTTACAGTTTTTTTTCTATGTTCAGTTTAAAGTCATCTTTTTCCCCAACAGGAGATCAGCCACAGGCTATTAAAAAATTGATAGCCGGGATAAAAATGGGAAAAAAAGATCAGGTTCTTCTTGGTGTGACTGGATCAGGAAAAACTTTTACATTAGCCAACGTGATTGAAAAATTACAGATGCCGACTTTGATCATTTCTCACAATAAAACTTTAGCAGGTCAACTTTATCAGGAGTTTAGAGATTTTTTTCCGGAAAATGCCGTTTCATATTTTGTATCGTACTATGACTACTATCAGCCGGAAGCTTACATGCCCTCATCCGATACCTATATTGAAAAGGAGGCCCAGATCAACGAACTGATTGACAAGCTTCGTCTTAAGGCAACAACAAATATTTTAACGAGAAATGATGTTATCATCGTAGCCTCTGTTTCTTGTATCTATAATATCGGCTCTCCTGTCGAATATGGCCGTTTTATTTTGGAATTGGAAATAGGGCAAAAAATTAATCTAAAAAGTATTGGCCGTCGTTTAATAGAGCTACAATATTCTCGGAGTGAGTTTGATTTCAAGCGAGGAACTTTTAGGATGAGGGGAGACAGAATTGATATCTATCCAGCTTATGAAGACATCGGCTACCGCGTAACACTAAGTAATGGAACTGTTAATAGAATAGAAAAATTCGAACCTATCACAGGGAAACTAATCACTAGTCATCAACAACCAGTCACTAGTTTGATTATTTATCCTGCCAAACACTATTTGATGGATCCAGCTGTTTTTAAAAATGCCGAACAACAGATCAGGGACGATTTGGAAAAAGAAGCAAATGAATTAAAAAAGAAAAATAAATTAGTTGAGATGCAAAGACTTGTCCGCAAAGTTAATTATGATTTAGAAATGATTAAAGAAGTTGGTTACGTTAACGGCATTGAAAACTATTCTCGTTATTTTGATGGAAGATCAATTGGTGATCCTCCATATAGTTTAATAAATTATTTTAATCAACAGTATGGAAAAGATTGGTTGTTATTTATTGATGAATCCCATATGACAGTCCCACAGATCAGAGGGATGTTCAATGGTGATTATTCCAGGAAAAATACTTTGATTGACTACGGCTTTCGTTTAAGATCAGCCCTTGATAATAGACCGTTAAAATTTGAAGAATTTTACCCAATGGCCTCAAAGATAGTTTATGTTTCGGCAACCCCTAATGAGTGGGAGGTAGAAAAATCAAAGGCAAGTGGTGTGGTGGAGCAATTAATTAGACCGACGGGAATAATTGATCCGGAAATTATTATTAAACCATCGACAAATGAAGTAGAGGATTTGATCTTAGAAATTGAAAAGAGGGTAAAAGTAAAAGAAAAAGTTTTAGTGACAACTTTGACTAAAAAAATGGCTGAAGATCTATCTGCCTACTTAAAAGAAAAAAAGATAAATGCCAGCTATCTCCACAGTGACGTCAAAACTTTAGAAAGATCCAATATATTGGATAATTTGAGAAAAGGAAATTTTGATGTTTTAATTGGCGTTAATTTACTTCGAGAAGGATTGGATCTGCCAGAGGTGACGCTGGTCGCAATTCTTGACGCTGATAAAGAGGGATTTTTAAGATCGAGAACTTCATTGATTCAGACTATGGGAAGGGCAGCCAGAAATATCACAGGTAAGGTAATTATCTATGCAGATATAATGACCAAATCAATAAACTTGGCGGTCGAGGAGATTAACAGAAGAAGAAAGTATCAGGTAGAATATAACACCAAACATAAGATTACTCCAAAAACTATATATAAACCAATTAGAGAGAAGATTGTTGATCAGGATGAAAAAAGTTTGTTTTATGATCGTGATTTTGACTCAAGATACTTAGATGAAATGAATCTTGAAAGCTTAACTCCGTATGATAAAAAAAAGCTTGTTCGCAAAATGGAAAAGGAAATGAAAAATCAGGCAGAAAATTTAAACTTCGAACTGGCGATTAAAATTAGAGAAAAAGTAAAAGAAATTAAAAATTAAAAAATATGAACGATTTCATTAAAATCCGTGGAGCTCGACAGCATAATTTAAAAAATATCGACGTTGATATTCCTAAAAATAAATTTGTTGTTATCACAGGAATTTCAGGGAGCGGTAAATCGTCACTAGCATTTGACACGATCTATGCCGAGGGACAACGACGATACGTTGAATCATTATCAGCCTATGCCCGTCAATTTTTAGGAATAATGGATAAACCTGACGTTGATTTGATCGAGGGATTATCCCCATCAATTTCGATAGATCAAAAGACAACTTCGCATAATCCGCGATCAACTGTTGGAACAATTACAGAAATTTACGACTATCTTCGTTTACTTTTTGCCAAAGTAGGTCATCCTCATTGTTCTAATTGTGGTAGAGAGATTACTAAAATGTCAGTTGATGAAATTGTGCAACGCGTGATAAAAGAAATTGAAGATAAAATTCTTACAGATAAAATAAAACCTCATAAATTCTTAATCTTGTCTCCAATTGTTAGGAATAAAAAAGGTGAGTTCAAGGATCTTTTTGATAATCTCCGTTCAAAAGGCATAAATCAAATTATTGTTGACGGAAAAGATTTTAGTCTAGATTCGGAAATTGACTTAATTAAGACAAACAAACATAAAATAGAAGCATTGATGGATACGATTTATTTTGGGCATAAAGAAATGAAAAACAACGTTTTTAAAGAAACTTTAAGATCGAGATTAGTTAATGTCATCGAACAATCATTAAAACTTTCTGATGGATTGGTAATCGTCAAGACTGACAAAAAAGAACATCTTTATTCTGAAAAATTTTCTTGCCCGGTTTGTAATTTATCTTTACCTGAGATAGAGCCAAGAATGTTTTCTTTTAATTCACCGCTTGGTGCTTGCGAAAACTGCCGGGGAATAGGAACAATTTTTGCAGTTGACCATAGTTTGATTTTAAATAAAAATCTCTCACTTCTTGAAGGCGGAATTCTTCCTTTTAATAAATTATTTTTTCATGAGACGTGGTATGTCCGTTTAATTAAAAAAGTATGTCTAGAAGAAAAAATAAATACCAATTTACCAATAAGCCAATTGACCAATAAAGAAGTAGATATTTTATTAAAAGGGACAAATAAAATGTATAGAGTTGAGGGTGTAAATCGTTTTGGTCGAGCAACCACGATTACAGAAAAATTTACTGGAATTGTGGCTGAGTTGGAGCGAAGATATGTTGAAACTCAGGGAGATTATTCGTCAATGGAAATTCAGAAATATATGAGGGAGGAAACTTGTCCAAAATGTTTAGGACTTCGATTAAAACCGGAAATTCTTTCAATCACAGTTGATAAAAATAATATTACCCAAATTTCGGACCAGTCGATCGATAATTTAACAAATTATTTTAGAGAAAAATTGGAGTTAATTTTATCAGTTTATGAAAAACAAATTGCCAAGCCAATTATTAAAGAAATTCTAACCAGACTAAATTTTTTAAACAGTGTTGGTTTATCTTATCTTACAATTAGTAGAAGAGCTGGAACATTATCCGGTGGAGAGCTACAAAGAATTCGCTTAGCCTCTCAAATTGGTAGTGGGCTGACAGGAGTTCTTTACGTACTTGACGAACCGTCCATTGGCCTTCATCCACGTGATGTTGCCTCATTAATCACAACCTTAAAAAATCTTCGCGATTTAGGCAATAGTCTTATTGTTGTTGAACATGATAGAGAAACAATGGAATCGGCCGATTACCTGGTTGAACTTGGCGAAAAGGCCGGTAAAAATGGAGGGAAAATAATTTTCAATGGTAGCCTTTCCGAAATGAAAAAAACAGAGGCATCATTAACTGGTTTATATTTGACTGGGGAAAAAACTATTCAAATAAAGGGCGGGAAGACCCCGCCCCTACAAACTAATCATGGCGAATTGATTTTTACAGGAATTACACATAATAATTTAAAAAATATCAATATCAAAATTCCTTTGGGTAATTTAATTGGGGTGACAGGAGTTTCCGGCTCCGGTAAATCTTCAATGGTAACCGAGACTATTTATCCGGCTTTAAAATATTACTTAGATGGTTATTTTCATGACAAAATTGGTGAGTTTAAAAAGATTGAGGGTTATCAGTATCTTGATCGAGTTCATATGGTCGATCAATCTCCGATTGGTAGGACGCCAAGATCTAATCCAGCCACATATATTGGTTTTTTTGATGAAATAAGAGAGATTTTTGCTTCAACTACGGACGCCAGAGAGCGAGGATACGAAAAGGGAAGGTTTTCATTTAACATTAAGGGTGGTCGTTGTGAAAAATGCCAAGGGGCCGGAGTATTAAAAATTGAGATGCAGTTCTTAGCCGATGTATATGTCATCTGTGATGTCTGTCAGGGAAACCGATATAACAAAGAAACTCTTGAAGTGAAATATAAGGACAAAAATATTTATGAAATTTTAAAGATGACGGTTGATGAAGCTTTAATTTTTTTCAATAACTTTTTTAAAGTCTATTCAAAACTCAGTTTCTTACAAAAGACCGGCCTAGGTTATTTGGAGCTGGGGCAACCGGCGCCAACACTATCTGGAGGTGAAGCGCAAAGATTAAAATTAGCTAATGAATTATCGAGGCGTGACACAGGCAGAACTATATATATTCTCGACGAACCGACGACTGGTTTACATTTTTACGATATTGAAAAATTACTCCACACAATTACGGAATTGGTAGATCGTGGTAATACAGTTATTGTCATAGAACATAATCTTGATGTTATAAAGAGCTGTCAATATGTGATTGATTTGGGACCGGAGGGAGGGGATAAAGGGGGAAAAGTTATGTATCAGGGAGAACTTTATGGGATTTATAAAACAAAGAGTTCGTATACCGGTGAGTATTTGAGTAAAATGAAATAATACTTATGAAATTTTTATTTAAATATTTTTTTATTCTTCTTCTATCATCCATCATCTTTCATCTATCATCTAATGTTGTCCATGCTTCTGACTTCAAGACAGACTATCAAGTTGAATATAATCTTTCTCAATCTCAGAATAATTTAAATTCCCAGGTTGATTTTA
>CAYIMI010000061.1:0-5286 GCA_964364445.1 uncultured Gammaproteobacteria bacterium | reverse complement strand
GAAAAGCGGACATTTCTATTCTTGCGGAGGCGGACATTTCTATTCTTGTGTAAGAATAAATCTTATAGTATACTACTCTCATGAAAAAATATTTAGTTTTGTCTGCTCTTGTTTTATCACTTTTGTTTGTTACAAAAGATGCTGTTGCCCAATCATGTGGAGGACAGTACCAATCCCCTTGTCAATCATATTCTATGTTGGTTGATAAAATGGTTCAGATTCCTGGAACATCAAACTATGTTGATAATCTTTCTGTCTCAGATCCTCGCTATAAGCCTAGTGAATTCGTTATGTTTAAAGTAATAATTAAAAATACATCAACCACTACTTTTGGTGGAATGACTGCTAAAGACTATGTTCCTGCTTATTTGACACCAATTGAAGGACCAGGAACTTTTGACACATCTTCAAGAATAGTTTCTTGGGATGTAGGTAGCTTTGCTGTCGATGAACAAAAAACTTATTACTTTAAAATGCAGATTAACTCACAAGCTAATTTACCGACCGATCAAGGTTTGTTTTGCTTAGTCAATAAAGCTCAAGCTTGGTCAAATACGACCACTGACGACGATTCGTCTCAGTTTTGTATTGAAAAACAGGTCGTCGCTCCTCCTAAAGTCCCTTCCGCCGGACCGGAGATGGGATTAATCTTATTTTCAGGTGAACTCTTAGCCCTCGGAGCTGGAATATTTTTGAATTATAAATTAAAAAATAATAAATAATATGGCTACTAGATTAGAAAAGGCTGCTCTTGGTGGATTAGTAGTGTTTGCAGGAATCAACGGATTTCTTGCGTATAAATTATTACAAGCTCAAGGCTCGATTGCCTTACCAAATAATAGTTTACCCACCCCAACACTTGTTGGTGGTTTTCCTACCATTGAAAGTCCCGTAGCCACAGTTACACTTCCTCCCATAGAAACAGGAGTACCAACACTAGTTGCTACTTCTACTACTGAACAAACATTGGAAAGTATGGGTATTGAAGTTGATTTTAGTGGCCTTGATGCAAGACACCCAAGAACAGCAACGGAGGCTGCAAAACTACTCAAACTGGATCCTTCTTATGCTGAACATTTAGTCCCCATTATTTGGACGGATACAGCAACAGGTACTGATAAATTTTCAGGAGAATGGATGGGTGAAATGTGGCCATTACAAACAGGTGTATCTTATGATGTTTCTAAAGGAATACATATAGACACTGCTGGTAACCCACTTACTGATATTCAAAAAATATTTGATTTTAGTGGTAGACCAACTCTCGTTGATATAACGTTAGATGCTGATTATGCCGCAATCTATGCTGGTAGAGGTGAAGAAACTACTGGAAATCTTCCTAAGTACACTGGCTATTTTGCAGGCGAAAAAGGTGCAGTAGTAGAACAAATAGAACAATTGACTATCCTCCGACCTGAATTTGATGCTGGATGTGACCCAAATGATTTCCCAACTGCAGCAAATTTAAGAGCGTTTCGACAAAGTGTACGTGAATTCAGAGATAACGAAGGAGCAAGAAATGGCGATAGACAGATCGAATGGTTTAACCCTGAAACAAATGTATTTGAAATAGTACAAGGCCAACTTGTAGCGGAAATGGCAAAAGCGGGAATTGAAATGCCTTTTATAGATAAAATGCCAGCTGGATATTTCTTAACTGGAAACCAAGTTGCATCGTTGGGCGGGCTTGAATCACAATGGATTTTTGATCCAGAAACAGCTGATTGGAATTACGAAGCTTGGAATTTTGCCCCAGGTGTTACTTATGTCCCAGGAGTAGGACACTTTGACGCAGAGGGAAACATCCTTGTTGGCAAAGAACGAGTAGATAGTTCAAGTCCTTTCTCTGCCTTCGACTTTACTCAGGCGGTAAATCCAGATTTGATGTTTTCTTCGATGAAAGCACCTGGAAAACTACCAGCTTCCCTATGGGTTCGAGTAGGCGGAGATGATACGGATACGACACACCCTCAATCGATTTACACTTCAGGAGATGGAGATGTGATGGTTGATCCAAATGCAAGTATGTTACCAAAAGCCGAACAAGCAAAATTAGTCATTGTAGATCAAAATGCGTGTGCCCCACTAGAAGGTCCTGATGCTATGACACGTTTTGCTGAACAATTAGCTCAAGATGAGAAATCAAATCATCCTGGCTTCATAGTCAGATTCTGGAATGCTGTTCAAGGAGTGTTCCAAGATGTTCCAGCAAACTAAGGAATAATTGGATATATGTTTTTCAGCAGAAAAATTCGCTTACCTGAAGGAAGAAGGAAAGTTGACTCAACGTAAAGTGAATGATTGTTTATCTTGTGTGTAATTACTTTTTCTATCTGTTGAAGTGCTTCTACATCAAGCTGATATGACATATATCCATTATCCGGGGAAAAAAGTAAATAATTAAATGTATCTAAGTAATCTTCTGCCGCCTGAAGGGATGTAAAAACATAGGCACCTGTTCCTCCAAACTCAAGATTGTAGTTCTGTTTTTTTTCAAGTGAGTACAAGTAAAGATTGTTACCGTTAAATTCGGGAACACTCACTAAAACGGCAACACGAACACGCCCCCCTCCTTCATGAGCAACTTCGTCAAGTTTTCTTAGAATTGCTCTTTGTGGAAATTCTTGGGAATTATATCGTACAACTGGCCAACCGCTTGTATTGAAAATGGTAATGTCATCCAATATAGGAACATTTACTGTAATCAAACGATTTATTAAAAATCGTGGAAATCCAAATGAAGAAGCAGTATATTGACCAATACTCAAGATCATAACAATACATAAGAGTGTTATTCCTATAATTGGATACTTTTGAACAAATGATTTTATCCATATACTCGCTATTATTGTAAAAATGGCGACTGCGGGAAATATATATCGAATATCTTTATGAACAAGAATGGAGTATGACAGATAGATAAATACTGTTTGGAAAATTAAAAACATTTTCCAAGGATATTTAGCCTTCCATCCGCTTATTATCCCCATAAATAAAATTATGAGTAAAATTGGTGCAGTAAATATTTGGTTCACCGTTAATTTTATATAATGTATCCAATACTGAAAGGTAAGAATGTTTGTGGGATATGCACCAGCCTCCGGAATTGAAACAATACTAAAGTAATTTACAATCGCACTCCATCGGTACACCATCCATGGAAGAAACAAGATAGTAACCAAAATCACTCCTAAAATGAGATTGATGAAAATAGCTCTGTCCCTTTTTTTTACAGAAATAATGAATGCATATAAAAACGGAAGTACAAAATAACTAATAGCTTGAATTTTAGTGTATACGGCCATGGTAATAAACAAAAACATGAGTAAGGCAGGAGCTCGTTCTTTAAGAGCATGACTTTTCATAAAAAAATACATTCCAAAAAGAACAAAGCAAACGATAGGAATATCCAATAGTAACCAACGTGAATAATCATAGACAACTAGACCGAAAGAAAAAAGAAACACAGACAGTACACCCACCCACTTATTGTGCAAAATATCTCGTGCGATGAAATATAAGGCAATGAATGTCCCCACAAAAAAAACCGTTCCCATTAATTGAGCAGTTTTAATAGATATACCAGTAATAGCTAAGATGCTTCCCGTTAAAAAAAAGACGAATGGCCCATAGTGAGTATCCAAACCAGCTATAAATAACGATACATCTCCACTACTAATGAAACGGGAGAAAAGAATCGATTTTACGGTGTGGGCTGCTTGATCCCAAGCTGGAGGAGTATTATTAAGTTTTATCCAAACAATATTCCCAATCAAATGAAACAAAATTAAGATGATTAAAAAATAAGAAGCCCTAAAAGATAATTTTTTAAGCATAAATAGATTATAATAAAAATTAGAAATGATAACTACACTAATCAAAAAAAATATTTACATTTTTATACTAATTATTATTGTCTTTATTCTCGCAATCGTTAATTATAAAACTGGCTCTTTTCTTTCCGGTTGGGATACCTTACATCCTGAATTTGATTTTGGTTTAAATTTTAAGCGTTTATTTTTTGGTGTTTGGCGAGGCGAACAGGGACTGGGTGCTCCAGCTGGCCATGCTCATATGGCCGATTTGCCCCGAGTGATTATCTTATGGCTATCTCATTTCATCTTTCCTCTCTCAATCCTTCGATACTTATATATTTTTGCTTGTTTATTGATTGGACCGCTTGGAATTTATTTTTTAATCCAATATCTTTTCAAAGAAAAGAGTCATCAATACTTTAAATTGATTGCTTTTTTATCTTCACTCTTTTATTTACTCAATCTATCGACTGTTCAACAATTCTATGTTCCATTTGAGATGTTTACTACCCAGTATGCTTTTGTACCTTGGGCAATGTTATATTCCCTTCGATTTTTGAAAGAAGAAAGAAAAAAAGACTTATTGATTTTTGCTGTCATTACCATTTTAGGTACTCCGCAAGCATACGCCCCCCACCTCTGGTACGCTTTTTTTGGAACATATGTTTTGTTTTTGCTTATTTACTTTTTTTTCAAAAGAAATAAGTTCACTTTTAAAAAAATATTACTCCTAATTTTTACTACCTTAGCCATTAACAGCTTCTGGTTACTTCCTAATCTTTACTATATAAAAAACGCTGGATTTGTCCCTTCTCAAAGTAAACAAAATCGTCTCTACTCTCAAGAATTTAATCTTCGCAATAAAAAAAATGGTGTTTTATCGGATGTAGCCTTAATCAAAGGATTCTATTTTGATTGGGGTATCTATGACTTCCAAAAACAAAAATCGGTTAATCTAATGAATGAGTGGAATCTCTATTTCAACCAATCAAATGCTTTATCGATCGGTTATGGTTTGTTTATTTTTGTTGGATTAGGAATTATCTTATCATTAATCAAGAAGGATGTTGCCTTTATCTCGCTTATTCCTTTTTTTGTTGTCCCTTTTATCTTTCTTATGAATAATGCTTTCCCCTTTAATTTATTATATGATTTTTTGATTCGATTTTCTCTTTTTAAAGAAGGTTTCCGTTTTATTTTCACCAAATTCTCTATTATTTTGGTTTTTTCGTATGTTGTCTATTTCTCTTTGGCTCTTGATCATCTTTTTAAATTCTCCAAAAGATATTTCATTATTATTTATTCACTGGTAATTATATTTGCTCTTTTTTCATATGTAAAACCTATATTCACTGGTAATTTAATCTCAAAAAAAATGCTTCTTAATATACCTCAAGAATATTTTTCATTTTGGGACTATATGAAAGGTCAAAAGAATGAACGAGTTTTGACTTTACCTCTTCATAACTTT
>CAYIMI010000060.1:0-5438 GCA_964364445.1 uncultured Gammaproteobacteria bacterium | reverse complement strand
AACCTTGAATATGCTGACTACATGACCCTGAAGAAAGCGATTGAGGGGAGAAATACATTTTAGAATAATTTTTTTAAATTTAACGAGAGATAATCAAGTGCGGAGCTTTTTGCGTACATTTTGGTAAATGAATTAATTGTACCCCTTTTACATATTTAATAAATTGATCACTGAGTACTAAATACGCGTTATTGTTCATTCCCTGAATAACGTCGTCAAATAATTCACAACTTTCTGGTTTTTTACTCATTGCACTTAGCACACTTTTACCGTATTTTTCAGCTCTTCGTGCTATTTCTGCTTTGGTTAATGGTTCTGCTGCTGGTTTTATTTCCGCCTTCATGCTTTGTATTTTACTTCTTCTTCTTCTTCTTGTCAAACGATTTTGTTAATCCAACAGGCTAAATTAGTATGTTTGTCATACCTGTACATCTTTCATCTAAAAAATTCCTTCTTGACAATCTAATTCACCACTTTTGTAGGTTATAAGCGGTAGACAAAATAAGTTTATAAAGTTATAAAGTCTATAAAGTATTAAAAACAAATATGAAACGGAAACAAATACGATTGAAAAAATATGATTATTCGGATGCAGGATGGTATTTTGTGACAATATGTTCAAAAGATATGGAATGTTTGTTTGGGAATGTTATCAATAATCATATGAAATTAAATGAATTTGGAAATATTATTCAACAATATTGGTTAAATATACCAAAACATTTTGACAATATTGAATTGGATGAATTTGTTATCATGCCAAACCATATTCATGGAATTATCGTAATTCGAAACCAAAAACCATTCGTAGGGGCGGGGTTTCCCCGCCCTTCGTTGGGTCAAATCATTGGATATTTCAAATATCAAACAACAAAACAAATTAATATTTTAAATGGGTCGGGAAACCCGACCCCTACGAAGCAACATATTATTAAACAAATATTTCAACGTTTATATTACGACCATGTAATTCGTAATGAAACAGATTTATTTCGGATTCGTCAATACATAAAAAATAACCCAATGAATTGGGAAGAGGATAGAAATAGGTTTTAAATCAACTTTCTAAGTTCTTGTTCGATCAGGGGGGCGATGGAGACTTCTTTGAGTTGAGGAAATTTCTGGTCTTTCCTCAGGAGAATGGTATTACTCATAAATATTTTTTCAATAGGACCGCTGGACAAAATTTTTTCTGCGTTTGGAGAAAAATCGTGATGGACGACACAGGCCAAAACACGTTTGGCTCCCCTTTTTAAACAAAATTCGGCTGCATGAACTAAGGTGCCACCAGATGTAATAATATCGTCAACAATAATACAGGTTTTATCTTTAACTTCTCCATATAAATTAAGAGCCTTTGATTGATGAATTTTATCTAGATTTCTTCTTTTTTCAATGACGGCAATATCAACATTATTGGAGTGGAAAAAATTCTCTGCAAAAATTTGGGCTCTCTCTACTCCACCTTGATCTGGAGAGACGATGGCAACCTCTTCAGTATTCCTATTATTTTTTAAATAATGAGCTACTTCGCGACCCAAAATTGAAAAAGTCGAAAGATTTTTGAAGGGAATAGAAAAAATTCCCTCAGTCCCATCATCATGGAGATCAAAGGTAAAAACTTGGCTAAATCCGATCGTTTCAAAAAAGCGGATAACAACATTGACGGAAACAGATTCACCAACCCGGTGCTCACGATTTTGCCTGGCATAGCCAAAATAAGGAATAAAAGCAATGATTTTTTTTGCCTCCATTCGTCTTAAGGCATCAGCAAAAAAGAACAGTTCCATAAGATGAGTATCGGTCGGATTAGCAGTTGGTTGAATAATCACGCAAACATTATCTTTTACTTTTTCTTGAATTGTTACTCTTATTTCTGAATTATCAAAGCGAGTCACTTCCGATTTAGCAATAGGTACATGAAGTAGCTTAGAAACCTCATCCGATAATTTTGGATTCGCCGAGCCAGAAAATAATTTAAACATATTAATTATTGACCCTGTTGCTGTTGACTAGATATTTCTATTAATTTTTTTGCTGCTAACTCCTGAGTTTTTTTAACGGCTTCGTTAACTGCTTCTGCTATTCTATTCTCCACTATCCCATCAACTTCGATAGATTCAATTATTTGATCACCACGAATAACGACTTTTACACCGTTTTTTTCGATTACAACCTCTTCCTGTTGTAATGCCGCTTGCATTTTTTGTGCTTGCTGTTGTAATTTTTGAAGATCACCTAACGCACCAAATGGATTTAACATATTTTGAAAGAAATATAATTTCTAATGACTAATTTTTTTGTCCTACTTCATTGTAGAACTCTATAAGGGCAATTTCAACTGGTAAAGAGTCGATAGGCGTATTTCGTAAATTTTGATAGGCTTCAATCAGTAATTTCATCAATGCAGAAATTTCGTTTAGCGTCAAATTAATTTCTTTGTCTTCATTTTCTAGAATTTTATTCTTAATAAGTAATTGAGAATGTAATTGATCAAGGATATCTTCAATAAGATTTTTAAAATCTCCACCATTTTTGGAAAATTCATTTATCCAGACCAGTGTTTTTTTCAGTTCTTTTTTTTCGATAATCTCTAATAGATCATTTCGGCCTCTTATTCCTAAAAACTTTTCCACATCCTCAATTGTTTTAATTTTTTGAAGGGTTATTTCTTCTAAAATTTTTGCAGCATCGCGAAATGAATTCTCACTGTGATTAGCGATGAGCTTTAACAAATCATCTTTTAAATCAATATTTTCATTTTTACTGATCCTCTTTAACATGGATAGTATATCTGTCCTGTTAGCTTTTCCAAAATTAATTTTTAGACAACGGGATATAATAGTTTTTGGAAGTTTTTCTAGATTTGTGGTTGCCAAAATAAAAATAGCCGATTTTGGCGGCTCCTCTAATGTTTTTAAAAGAGCATTAAAACCTTCATTTGTTATCATGTGGGCTTCATCAATAATAAAAACTCTGTAGCCACCAGACATTGGAAGAAATGAAGTTTCGCGAATCAAACTTTTTATTTCTTCAATTCCGCGGTTGGAGGCGGCGTCCATTTCTATAACATCTGTAAAAGAAGAAAGGCCAATGCTTTTACAGTTGGCACATTTATTACACGGTTCATAAGATTTAGATTTACTTGGTGAATTAGAAGAAAATTTATTATCTAAGCAGTTAACCGCCTTAGCGAGAATTCTGGCCGTTGATGTTTTTCCAGTTCCCTTTTGTCCTACAAAAAGAAAAGCATGAGGTAAGGTAGACGACGAAAGAATTTTACCGATAGTATCTTTAGCTTGAAGGTTATCAATCTCAGAAATTGTTTTAGGACGATATTTGAGGTAAAACATATTATTTCAACAGGTTCTCAATTCCGTGTTTGACTAATTCATTTATCATTTCATCTACTCTTTTATTACGTTCTGCGGCCAATAAAATAACCAGAGGGAAGCAGATAACCACTTCACCAAGCAAGACCTCATTCTCGCCAACATCTTCGTTATATTTAAAGGATAAAACCGGTAAAGTTTCTTTTTCATTTTTATATTTTTCGGTAAAAACTTTCATTTTATTTTTTCCCACAAAAACAACATTCAATGAAAGATCCGAATTAATCTGTCCTTTTTCAAAAACGCTTTGTACTAAAATCTTTATCTTTTGACGATTAATTTTATAACGAGATGAAGAAACAATATTAATCATATTCTTTTAAATACTTTCTTAAAGACAACTTTTCTACGCTTTAATGATCTGTTTTTCATTCTTTCTTTTTCTTCCTCTTTTCTTTTTAAAGAAGGTTTTTTATAAAACATTTTTTTTCTTAAGGTATCGACAATTTCTTCATCAATAAAAGAACGAGTAAATTTTCGGAACATGCTGTCTTTTGTTTCACCTTTTCTTTTTATTACTAAAACCATAAATTAATACGCCTCCTCCCAAATACAAAATATCATTTAACATTCTATCTTATACTCTTCACTATTTCAATGATCTTATTCAAGGATAGTGGAGTTGGAACAAGTCTTGGATTTCCAGACGAACCGTTAAGCAGCATATGTCCAGAAATATGGAAAAACCAACTACCCTTTTTATCAAATTTCAAAATTCCCTCATAGACTGGTTTTAAACTTAATTTTTTATCCGGCAGAGTTTTTATTCTAGTGAATCCCACTTCAGGATGGCGTCTAATCACAAGGGCGAATCCTTGTTTAAGGGCGAGTTTTACTGCTTCTTCATTTTTTGATTCGAGAGCGAGAGATCGACCTAAATAGGATTTAAAAACAAAGCCATTTTTTATTTCTTCTTCCGCATTAACTTTATTTTTAAAGACAATCAAAGCGGCCTCTAGTAGTAAAAAAATAATTTCAATTAGTTTCGTTTCATCACGATTGATTACCTTTAATCCGTCAACTAATTGGCGGATCATAAAATCGTAACGGTCAGCCGCTGGGTCGGCATAAAAAACTTCGGCAAAATGATCTGTAGAGTTTACATATTCAACAATTTTTTCTAATGCTTTGATTTCTCTTTCTTCAATTAGATCTCTTCCAGCTAAATATTTATATACAAGTTTTGTGGCAGAAGTATAGTCGTTAGTTTGGTGATGATCAAATTTACCAAGTCCGGTATCAACATGAATGACGTTGTCAACACTATCAGGTAGTTGGTCATCTAGGGTTGTGCCAGCCGGAACTAATTTTATCTCGGCACTATCCCAGTCTGGCAAATATTTTTTAATAAGCCAAACAGAGGCAATAGCGTCGAGGTCGGGGGAAAGATGAGTGACTATGGTTTTCATAGAAATTTGAGTACTTCATCAATACTTAATATTTTCGCTTCCTTCTCATTCCTCTTTTTATACTCCACCTTCTCCCCTGTTCTTTTTGAAACGACTAAGCGAGTAGGAATTCCAATAAGGTCGGCGTCTGAAAATTTTTCCCCAGCATTGGTTCCTTCCCTATCATCGAACAAAACTTCTAGCTTGTGGGTTACGGTTAGTAGGTTGTAGAGATCGAATGCCTTCTTTTTTATTCCTTCATCTTTCAAATCTAACCCAATCAAATGAACTTGAAAAGGCGCGACTGATTCAGGCCAGATAATCCCCTTTTCATCATGAAGTTTTTCCACAATTACCCCCATGATCCGTGAAGGTCCAATACCATAACACCCCATATAGATTGGCTTTTGTTTTCCATCTTGGTCAATAAACTTGTAGTCGAAAGCGTCGGTAAATTTGGTGTAAAGAGGGAAAATATTACCTACTTCAGCGGCTTTTTTTACCTCATATTTTTCCATAGTTTCAGGATGGAGGTCTCCTTCTTTAGCAGTTTTAATATCATAGAATTTTTTAGGAGTTGGAATATCACGGCCAAAATTAACATTGATCGAATGATAACTGGTTTTATTGGCACCACATTCAAAGTTTAGGCGATTAT
>CAYIMI010000059.1:0-5453 GCA_964364445.1 uncultured Gammaproteobacteria bacterium | reverse complement strand
CATAACAAAAAGGTTGCTTCTCTTATCCAACTGGCCTGCGAAACTGATTTTGTTTCAGGAAATAAAGAATTTCAATCATTGGGCCAAGAACTAGCCATGCAAGTTGCCTCAGTTATGGCTGAAACTAATGAAGAATTACTTGATCAAGAATACATTAGAGACCCGTCTAAAAAAATTAGCGACTTGATTAAAGAAGCAATATTAAAATTCGGAGAAAATATTAAACTGGTAAAGTTTGTTCGATGGAGTGTATAATAAGCTTTATGGATATCGTTTCTACTTTTAACCAACAAGCTACTAAGACTATCTCTGCCCTAAAGGAAGACCTTAAATCAATTCGTACCGGTCGAGCTTCACCATCACTCGTTGAAAATCTTATCGTTGAAACCTATGGAGGACAGTCAAAGTTAAGATTGTTGGAACTTGCAACAATAATGACCGAGGGTGCCTCTTCCATTTCTATTACCCCATATGATCCGTCAGTTGTTCAAGATATTGAAAAAGCAATTTTAAAATCTCCTTTAGGATTATCTCCCTCCTCTCAGGGAACAAGAATTGTCATTAGAATACCATCACTTAACACTGAACAAAGAGAAAAATATATTAAAGTAGTCGCTGAAAAAATTGAAGAAAAAAAGATAACAATAAGAAATCATCGAGATGATTCCCGACGAACTATGAAAAATGCTTTTGAAAAAAAAGAAATGAGCGAGGATGAAAAATATCGTTTGGAAAAAGAAATTGATACTGAATCAACTAAGTTTATGGAAGAAGTAAATGCTATTAGAGAAAGCAAAGAAAAAGAGATTATGGAGGTTTAAAAAATATGACAATAATTATTTTCCTTATAACTTTATCAATCCTTGTCCTTGTCCATGAGTTTGGTCATTTTTTAATGGCTAAAAAAATGGGTGTTAGAGTTGAAGAGTTTGGGCTTGGTCTGCCACCAAGGCTGTTTGGAATAAAAAAGGGTGAAACTTTATATAGCATTAACCTTTTACCTATTGGTGGTTTTGTTAAATTATTTGGTGAGGAATATGATGAATTGGACGGTAGGGGCAAGGCGAGACTTGCCCTTGACAAAAATCGTGCCTTTGTCAATAAAAAGCCTTGGCAAAAAACCTTGATTGTTTTGGGAGGTGTTATTGGTAATTTTTTACTGGGATGGGTAATTTTTTCATATTTAGTTACCCAGGGAATTCCTGTACCAACTAATAAAGTTATTGTTGAAAAAGTAACTAAAAATTCTCCAGCCTCGATTGCTGGTCTTCAAGAAAAAGATGTTATAACAAAATTGATATTTGAAAATAGTTCAATTAATTTAACTTCAGCCGATATTCTTATTAAAGAAACTAAAAAATCAGCTGGTAAAAATATAGGGCTATCAGTTCAAAGAAATGGGAAGCAATTGACAGTTAACCTTGTGCCCAGAGTCAATCCACCTAAAGGTGAAGGGCCTTTGGGGATTTCCATAACTTCTTTTATAGAAAAAAAGTATCCTTGGTATAGTGCTCCTTTCTATGGTTTGGTAGAGGCTTTTAATATTACCTACAAAATTGCTTCAGAGTTGGGAAAAATGCTTTTTGGTTTAGTCACTTTTCAAAAACAAAATGTTGATGTGGCCGGACCAGTCGGGATTGCTAATTTAGCCAGTCAAGCAGTGAAATTTGGTAAGAATGCCTTCCTGCAATTTTTAGCTCTTCTATCTTTGAATTTAGCCATAATGAATATTCTTCCATTTCCGGCCCTTGATGGTGGCCGCCTAGTCTTTGTTTTGTATGAGGGATTCACTAAAAAGAAACCAAATAAAGATTTTGAAAAATATACAAACTTAATTGGATTTGTGGCCTTATTATCCTTAGCAGCGTTAATAACGGTTAATGATATAGTTAAGTTGTTTAAGAAATAAATGTTTAATCCCAAGTATCGCCTTATCACCATTTCTGGAAAAATTGCTGTCGGCACAACTACTCTAACAAAAAATCTTATAAATACCCTTAGCTGGAAACATATCAATATTGGATCGATTCAACGAAAATATGATCAAAAACATCTACTTCATGAAAATAAAACTGGAGCCTTGTCTAGAACTGATGACCACGAAAAAAAAATAGATTCCATAACAAAAGAGATGCTGAAAACTGAAAAAGAAATTATTTATGAAGGTTGGCTGACTGGTTTTTTTGCACAAAGTTATAAGGATGTTCTAAAAGTTCTTCTCATCTGTTCACATGACGATATTCGAGTTGATAGAGTAGCTAATCGTGATAATATCACAGTTAAAGAGGCCAAAAATTGGATTAAAAATAGAGAAAAAGAAAACATTACTAAATGGCAAAAACTGTATGGAAATAATGATTTTTGGGACCCTAAATATTTTGATTTGGTTATCGATACCTATAAGACGGGATCAATGGAGACATTGGGAAAAGTATTAGATAAAATTGGTTATGATAAATAAAATAACTATTTCAGGTAAAATCTGCACTGGAAAAACCTCTCTTTTAAAAAACCTTGAAAAAAAATTAAACTGGCCGATCTTTATGACCGGAAAGTTATTTAGGGATTATGTTGCCAAAAATAAATTTGATCTTGAACAAGTCGAAGAACAAAATGAAGAATTGACAAAAAAAATTGATTATCAAGTTAGGGATTTGATTCATGCACCTGGAAATTTGATCGTTGATGGTTGGATGTCAGGGATAATGGCTGCCGGTTTGCCAAATGTTTTGAAAGTTTTATTGATCTGTGATGATAACATTCGCTACCAAAGATTTGCCGATCGGGAAAAAATTAATCTTGATGAGGCAAAAAAAAGAGTCGATGAACGCCAATCTAACTGGCTAAATAAGTTAGAAAAAATTTACAAACGAAATGATTTTATCGACCCGAAAAACTATGATTTAATTATTGATACTTCAGATATTTCTTCGCAAGCAGTGCTTGAAAAAGTTATCAAAGCCCTTTAATGTATAGTTTTTTTAGTAATTTATAATATAGAATGTAATTATGCTTGATATCCCCGAAAAACCAATACGACCGCCAAAAATTACCAACTACAGCATGGATATAAATCAACCAGGTCCTTTTAAGCCGGAAAAAAGACAAGTTGATTATCTGGAAGAAGCGGTTGGAACTGCAGAACAAAAAAAGAAAAGGGCACAAGAAATGAGTAATCGCTTAACAAAGATTGAAAAACAACTTTACGGTACTGATACTGGATATGGCCGAGATACAGCAGAACATGAGCTGGCTCATGCGCTTGCTGATGATAAAAAAGGTCGAAAAGGCCGATTTAGACTTATTCATAGTAAAGGCGATATAATTCCAGGTTACGAAACAATAGGGAAACGTACCCCAAAGGAAATAATGAAAATTCGCTCTGCACCAAGCGAGATGAGTTCATTCGGAGAAGTTGCAGATATTCAGGGATATGATAGAGCCAAACTTGATTTAAGAAATCAAAGAATAAGGATTGCAACTATCGCCATAGTTGGGACTCCATTGTGTGGTGGCTTAATATATCTTGCAACTCAAATAATAAAATAAAAAATAACTTCTTTTATAGCAAGAGCTCACGGTCTTTGACAAAACTGTATTACAACGCATCAATTATTGTGTTGTGTCATCCCCTTGAAGAAGGGGATCCAGTCTATAATCACCTTATAAAAACAATAAGGAATATTTAGTCTGGATTCCCGCCTCCGCGGGAATGACAATCTGTGTTAAGACTTGTAAAATCTTACTCTTTATAAACTTTATAGACTTTATAAACTTTATGACTTATAATGTAATTCATGCTCTATTCAAAGATATTTGGGAAAACAAAAAAAGATTCGAAAAAATATGACTCGGCCAATGCTACCTATTTGCAAAAGGGTGGCTTTATTGACCAAGTAATGGCTGGAGTTTATACCTATTTACCTCTTGGACTTAGGGTTTTAAATAAGATAGAAAATATTATCCGAGAAGAAATGGATAAGATTGGGAATGAAGTCTTTATGCCATCTCTTGCTCCTCAATCAACTTGGGAAAAAACTGGAAGGTTAGAAACAGTTGATGTTCTAATGAAAACTACACCAGCTAATAAATTTGCCGAGGCAAAAAATGCTGCCGAGTATGTCCTAAATCCAACTCATGAAGAAGTGGTTGTCCCACTTGGTCAAAAATTTAACTTAAGCTATAAGGATTTTCCTTTCGCCTTATATCAAATTCAAACCAAATTTCGTAATGAGCCAAGGGTTAAATCAGGATTACTTCGTGGCCGAGAGTTTCGCATGAAAGATTTGTACAGTTTTCACGTCTCTGTTGAAGACTTCAAAAAATACTATGAAAAATCTAAGGAAGTTTATTTTAGGGTTTTTGAAAGATTAGGATTAAAAGATGACACTGTGATTGTTTTAGCTTCTGGTGGCTCCTTTACCGATGATTATTCTCATGAATTTCAAACATTCTGTGAAACCGGTGAAGATCTGATATTTTTTACCAAAAGTAAAGATGTTTATTATAATCGCGAGGTCGCCCCAAGCACCGCCCCAAAAATTGAAGAGACAGATAAGGAAATGCTACCAAAAAAAGATGTTTTGGGAAAAGGAATCATTGGTGTTCAAGAGTTGGCCGACTATCTAAAAATCCCAGTTGAAAAAACTACCAAAACTTTAATTTTTGAGACCGATGATAGTAGAGTCATTGCTGCCGCTGTTCGTGGAGGCTACGACGTTAATGAAGATAAATTAAGAAAGATCGTTAAGTGTAGAGCTTTAAAACTGGCATCAAAAGAAATTGTTAAAAAAGTCACCGGTGCTGAAGTTGGTTATGCGGGTATCTTAAATCTTCCAAAAGAAGTTGAAATATACATTGATGAATCAGTAAATAATCGCCTAAACTTCGAATGTGGAGCCAATAAAACTGACTATCATTCAACCAATGTTAATTTTGGCCGTGATATTCCAACCCCTAAAGAATTTTATGATATTAAAACTGCTAAGATCGGAGATCTCGATCCTGACACAAAAGAAAAATACGAGGTAAAAAAAGCCGCTGAAGTAGGAAATATTTTTCCTCTCTATACAAAGTTTACCGATGCTTTTGACTATAAATTTATTGACCAAGACGGGAAACAGAAACCAATTTATATGGGGTGTTATGGTATTGGGCCTTCACGGATCATGGGGGTAATTGTGGAAAAACTTCATGATGAAAAGGGGATTATCTGGCCTGAATCAGTCGCACCTTTTCAAGTTCATTTGATTGGTTTAGATTTGAAAGATGAAGGAATAAAAAAGAAAGCTTTTGAAATCTACAACCTACTAACTACAACCTACAACCTTGAAGTATTGTTTGATGATAGGGAAGGGACGAATGCCGGAGAAAAATTTTCTGATGCCGATCTAATTGGAATTCCTGTACGACTCGTTGTATCAAAAAGAACAGGGGAGAAGGTGGAGTATAAA
>CAYIMI010000058.1:0-5463 GCA_964364445.1 uncultured Gammaproteobacteria bacterium | reverse complement strand
ATTTTTTGGGGAAAGGATTTTGCAAAACTTCGGCTCATTTGTTTTTGAATTCGGATGTCGCAAATGGAAAAGGAGGGGTTTGGGGAGGAATTTTCCATTTGCTCCTCTTAATTCTTTTGGCGAAATTCGGGCGGGATTTTTGGCGGGACTTAGAAACAGACTAAAAATTAATCGCTACCCTAACAACATTATCTGAAAAAATTAAAATTTCTTTACCCTTTCTTGCTTCAAAAGCGCTATGATTTATCACAAACTTGCTCTTTCTGAATTTATCGTAAAGGTTTTGAATATACGAAACGTCGTCATAAGTCATAACCCATTTTAGGGATGATTTTTCGAGAAGCTTTAATAATTTCTTATGATCTTTGTCTATATAATGGTTTAAATATAAAGATTTTCCTTTTTGATAGTATGGCGGATCAAGAAAAATAAAGTAATTATTCTTTTTCTTATTTTTTTCCAATTGCTTCAAGAGTGTAATACCGTCAAGATTTCTAACTTTTATTTTATTTTTAAATTCCTTTATTTTTTCCAATCTTCCAATAATAGTATTTTTTGTAAAACGAGCTTTTACATTCCAAAATCCCGATTGATCCATTCCGCCGATTGGTCCGCCCTCTATGATTCCAGAACGATTTGTCCTGTTTAAAAATAAGGTTGCAAACGCCAATTCCCTGGGTGTTGATAAGGAATTACTATAAACTTCTTTTTGTTTCCGCCACTCATCAATATCAATACTTACTCTTTTTATTTTATTGATTAAAAAATCTGGTTCAGAAACGGCTATTTTCCAAAACGAAAAAATTGCTTTATCTAAATCGTTGATAATAATTTTGTCAACCTTACCAGAAAATAATAACTTCAACGAAGCCCCGGCACCGCCAGCATAAGGCTCAACGAGAACTATTTTTTCGTTTTCGGAGAAATTTTTTACAATAGCTTTCTCAAGAAAACAAGAAAGTCTAGTTTTACCGCCAGGATATCTTAATGGTGAAAAAAAATTCATAATTTATTTTATTTTAGAAATGATATCAAAAATAGGCCGGCAGAAAGTTTTCCAAATTTCTCTAATTTTTGTTTCTGTTGGCGAATACGACACATTATGAATATAAAAATCCAAATTATCTATGAAATCTTTTCTTTCCAGCATGATTTTATCAATGGCTTTTCTGTCCTGCGGATCCGTAACTATATTATTAGCCTCAACAAGCATAAATTTAAGCATTTCCTTTAAACCAGGCGACCAATTTGCAGCCAATTCTTTACCTTTAGATTTGAAAATATTTTTCTGCTCATTTATGATTTTTGTTATGAAACCCTTATTTTTAAGTTTGTCATAAATAGCCAACTCCATTACAACTCTAAGCGATACGGCTAAAATATTGATATTCTCATCCTTTATTGGCTTATTTTTATTTAATTCTTTCAAAATATCTTTTACTCTGCTTGCACCCTTATATAATTGATATTCGTCAATTGTCACCCAATCAGTTTTTGCCAATGAACCTTTTGTCGCTTTTTTAATCTTATTTTTGCCGTTATTGATTTTCTTTAAAGTTTCCTTTTTCAGAGGAAAACTTTTTTGGTCTATTTTTGAAAATACATTTTCTACTAAAAAATCTTGATTGGCCTGAGCCGGAACTTTTACAGGATCAATGATAAAGGGTATAAGTTTTTTTATTTTTTCATCAGATACCTTTTTATTCTGAAAGGTAATATTCCCTTTATTATCAATTGAATAGCTAAGTAGTTTTTTACCGTTACTACTCAAAATTAATCTATCAATCTTGTTAAATCCCGAGCTTAACAGCTCTTCCTCTTCTTTATCTGTTTTTAGTTGCCCTAAAATTTGTTCGTAAAAATATAATTTTGCTAACTCCTGTTCAAATTTTGATGCTGGAATACCATATTCAGAAGATGCCGTGTTGATGTTATATTCGCCAGAGTCTATTAAATTTCGATACATCCTCAATTTTTGTAAAACCTGCCAAGGTTTCAAAAGTTGGTTGACATGGATATCCCAAATCTCTTTTTCAGCCTCTTTGCGCGAAGGCGCAATCGTGATTTTAACACTTTCAAGATCCTTTTTGTTAAAAGTTTTATTTAAATCTTCTAACTCTTTTTTGTCGCGAGCATTTGGAGCCAATTTGGGATCTATCAATAATTGGCAGGCTGCCAATCTTCTGTTTCCGTCCAAAACAATCAATTTATCATTTTCCTTACAAACAATGGCAACCGCACTTCGGTGATAGCCGTTATTGGCAATACTTCTCGCTATTCTTAAAACATCCTCTTTTTCCAAAAGATAATCCCTTATTTGACCAATATCATTATGATCTTTGACATGTTTTGGTACTCTTGGATTTTGTAAATCCAAATTTAGTTCCGTCACATTAACTTTGTTATCTTGCCAATTTATTTTTGTATTCATATTATTTCTAAGAAAATTATTATTTTGTAATTATTTCATTCCAAAGTCTTTTTTGTTCAGCTTTTATAACAATGTCCCTACTCAAATTATCTGCATATTTATCCAAAAATTGATCAGCATTTTCAAGAAGTCTTAAATAATATTTGAGGGAGTCAAAAATACCATTTACAATAACTTGACATCCATGCTCTTCGGAAATCATTTCAATTATTTTAGTAATTTTTTTTATTTCATCATCGCTCGAAATTGCCGTTGATAAAAGATAGTACCTATTTGTTGGATATTTTTTAAACTTTTCAAAAGCATCTATTACCATTTGTGCTGTGATTGGTTTTCCATACTTAACTTCAACTCCTTCAAAAGGTATTTCTTTTTCATCTATAACTTCTATATCACCAATATCACCAGAGCGATAATCTGCCGATGTGTGACTACCTAACGGCAATAATTTTTTGCCTTCAAATCTTTTAAGTTCAGCAATCATACATTCATAAACAGAGTAAATTGCCAAAACAGGTAATCTTGCCGTTCCAACAATCGAGCTTCCTTCAAAATGCTCTTCGAGCATATGGATAATTTGTTTTATAGAAAATTTTGATTTTTCCTCAATTCTTATAATTTCAACATGATTATTTTCTCTCAATAAAATTAAATTCTGTAATAAATAAGTTAAATAATCATCTGCAAGGGCGTGTTTATTTTCAACACAATCAACCAATAAAAGAAATGCTTGTTTTAGTTTTGGTGGGGTTACTTTGCCCTTGTATTTCAAATTATATGGCGAATTTTGTTCAAACGATCTTGTGAGCCACCCACTCTCAACCATTGCGGGGAATTTCTTATCTTTCATAAACGGAGTAATAAATTTCATATCAAGCGTCCTGCCCGAGTATCCTTTTTTAAGATTTGATTGATGTAATCTTATGTCCTGCTTTGGATTAATGATTTTATGACAAAGACTTGTAACCAAAACAGTTAAGACAGCTTTCCTTTGTTCGCAATATTCAAGAACGATATCAAGTGCATTTTTTTCTTCATTACTAATTTTTGCAGGTAAAAATATTTTACCTTTATTTGATTTCAAAAGTTTTTCAGATTTTGAATAAATTTCTTCTAGTTTGTTTAAGTGTAGTTGCGACATATTAAAAATATTGATTAATTATCTCTCTTGATAACTCGGACATCATCGGCACACAGACCGAATTACCAATTTGCTGGTAAAGCCGACCGTTTGAACTAAATTTTTTAAATTTTTTAGGAAAACCTTGTAAAGCAAAACATTCATCAATCGTCAATTTTCTCACCCTTCCCTCATGAAGTATAAAATATCTTCCAGATGATTCCTGTGATGGTAGCGTCGGATGTGTTCCGTCAGATGAATATATTCTGTTTGGTTGTTTATGAACTCGTGATAGGTGTAAGGTATTATCCCTCACTCCGTTTGTTCTGATTTTTTTGTTTCTATATCCTGCAAAAATTAAGCCCGATTCCTGCGTTTTCGGATTTTTAATTAAAGTGTAATCTTTTTCATCCATAAACTCGAAATTTCCCTCTTTTTGTAAAATATCTTTTAAAATTACTTTTGGACTATGTTTCAATTTAGAAAAGTCAAACTCCTTTTCTTTGTTTCCAATAATAATAATCCTTTCTCTGTTTTGTGCTGTTCCAAAATCTTTGGCATTTAAAATCTTCCATTTTGTTTTATATCCAAGCTCTTGTAGGCTTGATAAAATCACCTTTAATGTATTGCCTTTATCGTGATATTTTAATTGTTTTACGTTTTCCAGAAAAACAACTTTTGGTTGTTTTTCTTTTACAATTCTTAAGATATCAAAAAACAAAGTCCCCCGTACATCCTCAAACCCTTTTTGCCTACCACAAATACTAAAGGGCTGGCAAGGAAAGCCTGCTGTTAAAATATCGTGGTCGGGTATGTTCTTTTCATTGATGGCTTTTATATCACCTCGTGGATATTCACCAAAATTTAAATAATATGTTTTTTGACATTCATTATCTATTTCTGAACCAAAAACACATTTGCCGCCACTCTGTTCAAAACCAAATCGTATACCTCCGACCCCCGCAAATAAATCTATAAAACTCAAGGCATTATTCTTATTTTTAGGTATATTTTGACTCAAATCTTTTTCATAAAAATATGATTGGTTTGTATCAACAAGTAAATCAAATAAAGAAGTTTGTGAGCCTTCGGCGACATAATCTGTATTTGTCAGCTCCGTATTTTTAATTTCACCAAGTATGCTATGCACGCCATTTTTTGCAATAATCAGAAAGTCGATAACATTGATACCCATCAATTGTCCTGCCTCGATTATTCTTTTGGACACTTGTTTATCTTGTTCGCTTGGACTTGAATCGCCCGAGGGATGATTATGAATGAGTATTACGCCAGCGGCATGCATTTCCAACCCAGGGGCGAAAATTTCTCGCGGATGAATAATGCTTTTATCCAATGTCCCGATTGAAATTATTTCTTTTTTTATTAGAGCGTTGCGTGCATTTAAATAAAGGCAAATGAGATGCTCTTGTTTTTTATCTTTTAAATCTGAAACGAGGGCGACAGCGTCTTGGGCTGATAAAATCAAATTATCTAGGGAATTTTGCTTGTCAAAAATTCTTCTTGTCAATGCAAGTGCAGACGAAATTTGCAATGCTTTCGCTTGACCAATTCCTGAAATTTGCATTAAATCCTCAACTGAGGCATTCAATAAATTATCCCCGAATTTTTTAATAATTTTTTGCGACAGTACCTTTACATTCGTTCCCTTGATTCCACTACCAAGCAAAATAGCCAAAAGCTCGCTATCGGTCAGCGCATCGGGACCTTTTTCCAGAAATTTTTCTCTGGGCCGATCAAATTTTGGAATATCTTTTAATTTTGCCATAGTATTATTTTAACAGATCATCAATGCTAACATTTAGCGCATTGGCGATACTTTTCAGAGTTTCTACGCGTGGATTAGAAGTTACCCCCGATTCAATCTTGATAATCGTGTTGTAGGTAACATCGG
>CAYIMI010000057.1:0-5550 GCA_964364445.1 uncultured Gammaproteobacteria bacterium | reverse complement strand
GCAGGTCTTCACGTTGGTCACGTCCGTAACTATACAGGCACCGATGTTGTAGCCAGATATTTTCGCATGAACGGACATTCAGTCTTACATCCAATGGGTTGGGACGCTTTCGGACTACCAGCAGAGAATGCAGCTGTTAAAGCAAAGAAAAACCCGATGGATATGGTTCCTGAGCATATTGCCACCTTCAAGAAACAGATGAAATCGTTGGGATTTTCTTATGATTGGGATCGTGAATTTACAACGACCGATCCAAATTATTATAAATGGACCCAGTGGCTTTTTATCCAGTTCTATAAAATGGGTTTACTTTACAAAAAAAATGCCCCGATCAATTACTGTCCAAAATGTAAGACGGGTTTAGCAGAAGAAGAAGTTTTGGCTGATGGAACTCATGAAAGATGTGGAAATAAAATTGAAAAACGAGATCTTCCTCAATGGGTCTTTAAGATCACAAAATATGCCGATCGTTTACTTTCTGACCTAGAAGGTCTTGATTGGCCAAAAGGAATCTTGGAAATGCAAAGGAATTGGATAGGAAAGAAAGAGGGGATAAATATTGATTATAGAGTAAAAGATTCTGAAGAAATTCTTACATGTTTTACAACTAGACCAGATACAAATTTTGGAGCAACATTTATTGTTTTGGCTCCAGAGCATGAATTTGTAAAAAAAATTAATAAAGATGACGTAAAAAAATATATTAAAGATACAGCTTCTAAATCAGAACAAGAAAGATTGAATGAAGGAAAAAAGAAAACAGGTGTCTTTACAGGATTTTATGCAATAAATAATTTGAATGGGAAAGAGATTCCAGTCTGGGTTTCTGATTTTGTTCTTTCCGGTTTTGGAACGGGAGCAGTAGTTGGTGTTCCAGCCCATGATTTAAGAGATTTTGAATTTGCTAAAGAATTTGGGATCGATATTATCAGGGTTGTGGTTGGAAAGGATGGAGATAAGTCAGCAATAATAAAAAAAGAACAAGTCCAGGAAGAAGAGGGAACAATGATTAATTCTGGATTTTTGGATGGTCTTGATATCCATGTTGCTACAAAAAAAATTATGGATTATTTTGAGACCAAAGGTTGGGGAAAAAGAGTTGTGACTTATCATCTTCGCGACTGGATTTTTTCAAGACAAAGATATTGGGGCGAACCAATTCCTATGGTTAATTGTGAGAAATGTGGTTGGCAACCATTGTCAGAAGATCAATTACCTTTAAAGTTACCATACGTCGATTCATACGAACCAACGGAAACAGGAGAATCACCATTATCCGTTATTCCAGAATTTGTTAACACCACTTGTCCTAAGTGTGGAGGAAGCGCTAAAAGAGAGACTGATACAATGCCAAATTGGGCAGGTTCTTGTTGGTATTTTTTGCGATTTCCCGATCCTAAAAATGATAAACAACCATGGAGCAATGAAGCAATGAAACAATTTTCTCCAGTTGATTGGTATTTGGGTGGAGCTGAACATGCCGTTCTTCATCTATTATATTCCCGTTTTTGGGTAAAAGCTTTATATGATTTAAAACTTTTAGATTTTAAGGAGCCATTTTTACGACTGCGAAATCAAGGAATGATTTTGGCTGAAGATCATCGAAAGATGAGTAAGTCATTTGGAAATGTTATTAATCCAGACGATGTCATAAGTGAATTTGGAGCTGATGCTTTACGAATTTATGAAATGTTTATGGCCCCTTTTAATCAGGAAATTTCTTGGGCAACTAAATCGCTTCAAGGCTCATATAGATTTGTAAAAAGAATTTGGGACCTTTTTCAACAATATAACAATGAAACAATGAAACAATCTGACAATGAAGATAAGCAATTAGTCATCAAATTACAAAAAACAATCAAAAAAGTCACGACTGATATTCCAGAGGTTAAATTCAATACCTCAATTGCTTCAATGATGGAGTTTTTAAATGATTATGAGAGGAACCCTCAAGGACTTTCAAAAGAAAATGCCAAAAAGTTTTTACAAATTCTTGCTCCATTTGCTCCTTTTATGACTGAAGAAATTTGGAGAAATATTTTAGGTGAAAAAACATCTATTCATCTATCATCTTGGCCAACCATTTCCGGAGAAATTATTGAAGAAGAAATAATTTTACCTGTACAAGTTAATGGAAAACTGCGTGCGACTATAAAGCTATTAAATCATAACCTATCTGAAACGGCCGTCGTGGATATGTTATTAGAAGATGAAAAAGTAAAAAAATATATTGTTGGTAAACCAAAAAAAATAATTTATATTCCAGGAAAAATTATCAATTTTATTATTTAAATATGGATCGACAAAAATATATTGATGCGGCAAAAAAACAGTTAGAAAATAATGTTTTTAATCATTCTTTGGCTCTTGAGGCTTGTATGGGAGGACTGTATGACTATTTTCAACAGCAACAAAACCCCTCGACTTCGCTCGGGGCAAGGGAAGATTGGATGTTGGCGGGTTTTCTTCATGACATTGATTATTCCGGAGAATTTAAGCCGACTCATCCACAAAAAACTTTGGAAGCTTTAGCTAAATATGATTTAACAATCTCAGAAACTGTTCATAATATCATCAAAGCTCATGCACCAGATTTGACCGGACGAAAACCACAAAATAAAGCAGAATGGTCGATATTTTGCGCAGATAGCCTAACAGGATTAATTATGGCTGTGGCTTTTGTCTATCCTTCAAGAAAACTAGCAGACGTTAAATTATCATCGATCATGAAGAGGTTATTAAAAGAACCAAAGTTTGCCGCTGGCACCCGTCGTGAAGAAATAAAAATGTGCGTTAATCCTGAAGGTTTAAATTTACCCATCGAAAAATTTGTCGAAATTTGTTTAAACTCCATGAAAGCGGTCGCGGGAGAAATTGGGTTGTAAGATCAGTCTCTTTCTATCGAAATGTCTTCAAGCGAGCGGGGATCTTCGACCGGTTCCAAATGAGTTGAAACAGTTACTTTTTCAATTAGATCGCGAATTTCTTTCTCAATTTTTTCGAGCAGATCATGACCTTTTTTAACTGTCCAAATTCCCGGTACCAAAACATGAAAAGAAACAAATCTTCTTTGAGCTGACTGACGGGTTCTAAGCCCATGAAATTTTAACCCTCTTCGTTCATATTTACCAAAGACCATTTGAATAATATCTAATTCTTCTCGAGAAATAGAGGTATCTAATAATCCTAAAACTGAACGCTTCATAAGATCAAATCCAGTAAAAATAATATTAATAGCAACAAGAATGGCAATCACAGGATCTAATATCTGCCATCCAGTTATAGCAATCAAAAAAACAGCAACAATAACGCCGATTGAGGTGATAACGTCCGTCATTAAATGATGGCCGTCGGCTTCAAGAGTGATCGAGCGATGTTTTTTCCCGACTTTCAAAAGCTTTAGGGAAACGATGTAATTGATTATTGAGGCAGCTATTGAAATTCCTAAACCCAAAAAAGCCTGTTCAATAATTTTTGGATGAATAATTCTATTGATAGCACTTAGACTGATAGTAACGGCAGCTATAAAAATAAATAATCCTTCAGTGATACTAGCAAAGTATTCAGCCTTTGAATGGCCATATCTATGCTCGGCGTCAGGAGGTTGTTCAGCAATTCTCAACATGATAAGAGAGATCACAGCGGCGGCCAAATTAACCAGTGACTCAATGGTATCAGAAAGAAGTCCGATTGATCCAGTCAATAGGTAAGCAATAGTTTTTAGGGAAATAGTTACAATTGCAGTAAAAATCGAAAGCCAAGCAAATTTGGTTAGGGAGGAACTTTTCATTAGTGAGCCCACCGAGACTCGAACTCGGAACCAACAGCTTAAAAGGCTGCTGCTCTACCAGTTGAGCTATAGGCCCTGGCGAAATTTGTTATTCATTCTACCAAGTTGAAGTGATTATTTCATCTGATTTTAATCTATTTATTTGAAACCAAGAATAAAGTTTCCAAAGTTTTGTCTACATGGATAAAAATAATCACCTGGATTCGTTTGATTACATAAGTAGATTATGATACCGAATAAAAAAGACAGAATAAGTATTAACCAGACAAAATAATCAACAACTCTCTTTATAAAAAGCATGCTCTATTTTCTATTATTTGTGTTTTTTTGTCAAATTATCCTCACCCTCAAGAAATTTACGATTAAAAATTTGTTACAATGACAGGATATGACTTGGATGTTTTATGCATTTTTATCGGCGATCTTTGCGGCAGCCACTTCTATTTTGGCTAAAATTGGTATTAAGGATATAAATTCCGATCTGGCAACCGCAATCAGAACCATTGTTATTTTATTTTTTGCCTGGGGGATTGTTCTCTACAAAGGCTTAGGAAAACAGATCTATTCGATTTCAAAATTCTCCCTAATATTTTTAGTTTTATCAGGAGTGGCAACCGGTCTTTCTTGGCTATTCTATTTTAAAGCCCTCCAGATGGGTCAGGCCTCTAAAGTAGCCCCGATTGATAAATTGAGCCTAGTTTTTACAATTATTTTAGCCGCAATAATTCTTAAAGAAAAAATAAACTTTGCGATTGTTTTTGGGGCCGTCCTCATGTCAGCCGGTGCAATAATAATTAGCCTGGCGAAATAAACCCATGACATGGCTATATCTATCTCTGGGAGTTGCTGTATGCTATGCGTGCTTGAATATATTTTCTCGCGTTGTATCAGTTAATAGTAAGAATCCAAGGGCACTTTCGATCGCCTTCAATCTTGTCTCAAGTGTTATGGCAGTGGTTTTATTACTACTGACCGGATCATATAAAAACCTATCACTTCCAACCCAAACGGATGCCTGGATATATTTCATGATCGCAGCCTTTTTTTATGGAATATTTGAAAGATATAGATTTTTAGCTACAAAAATGTTAGATGCTTCGATATATTCCATTATTGGAAACATTGCCGTTATTATAGCTTTTACAATTTCGATATTTTTATATAAAGAGGTATTAACCTTATCAAAATTATTTGGATCATCTTTAATATTAGGATCACTTTTAATGGTTATTGAAAAAAAGAAATCTAAAATTTCTTTTAAAGGTCTTATGGTTGGATTGGTTGCTAGTATCGCTGCTGGAATCGCCATGGGTCTGGATAAAAAGGGAGCAACTTTTTTTAATCCAGAAATTTATAATTTATTACTTTGGGTCGCCCCTCTTATCATTTTATACGTTCCTAGTATCAAATTAAAAGAAATAAATGATCAATTTAGAAAATTTTCCTGGAAAATATATTTACTTTCTTTTTTTAATTTTGTTGGTTTTTATTTAGGATTAAAAGCCTTTCTTCTGGCTGAGGCTACCAAGGTTATACCAGTTATTCAATTATCAACCATAATGACTGTCATAGCTGGAATATTTTTGCTTAAAGAAAGAAATAATCTGTCCAAAAAAATTCTTGCAGGAATAATTGCTGTTGCGGGGGTGTTTTTATTGAGATAAAAGGTATATTTAGCTTGGATTCCCGCCTTCGCGGGAATGACCTGTTGTCATCCCCTTGAAGAAGGGGATCCAGTCTATAATTACATCTATGATTAG
>CAYIMI010000056.1:0-5571 GCA_964364445.1 uncultured Gammaproteobacteria bacterium | reverse complement strand
ATTAATTTTTCACAATTGACAAAGGCTACCAATAAGCATTAAAATATGGTTTTCATTATGAAAGTAAACGCTGGTAATCTAAAAAAAGGGGAGTTCGTAAAATTTCAGGGGGAAATTTGTCAGGTGCAGAAAGCGGATTTTTACTCGCCTGGTAAAGGATCAGCTCTAATGAAGGCGAGATTGAAGAGTTTAATATCAGCCAAGAATGTAGAATATGCTTATAAATCCAATGAACAGGTAGAAGTACTAGATGTTACTTCAGTTGATATGCAGTATATCTACAAAGACCATGAGAATTTGTATTTTATGGATGAGCGAACTTTTAACCAATCATCGCTTCCGATCTCGGTTGTTGGTGAAGTATCAAGATTTTTTAAGGAAGGTGAAAAAATGTTTGTTTATATGTACGATGATAAGCCATTGACAATTCGACCTCCAATGAGTGTCAGACTAAAAATAATTGACGCAGATGACGCGGCTAAAGGCGATACAGTAAGTGGTGCTAAAAAGCCGGTAACAGTTGAAACAGGGGCGACTGTCATGGTCCCAATATTTGTAAAAATTGGAGAAACGATCAGTATAAATCCAGAGACAGGTGAATACACAGGAAGAGTATAATAAAGCTATGTTATCAGTCGGAACTATTCTTAAAAATGAAAGGGAAAAAAAAGGCCTACTTCTAATTGACATAGAAAAACAAATCAAGGTAAGAGAAAAATACCTAAAAGCTATTGAGGACGAAAATTGGAATTATTTTTCTTCAAAAATTTATATCACAGGAATTCTTAAGAACTACTCTCGCGTATTAAATCTTGATCATAGAAAAGTTTTGGCATTTTTTAGAAGAGACTATGAAAAAAAAGAAGAGGTAAGATTTAAAAGAAAAATATCCAGTACATATTTAACTTCTGGAACAAAAAAATTCCTAAGAATCGGCTTGATAATCGTAACTTTATTTTTTGTCGGATATTTTGTCTTACAATTAAAAACATATTTTTCACCTCCAACTTTTACTCTTTTATCTCCATTGAAAATAAACTTTACAGTTGAAAAAAATATTAAGATTACAGGTAAAACTGAAAAAGATACCAGTGTTACAATTGCCGGTGAAAGAATTTATCAAAATAAAGATGGGATATTTACATACGATTATTCAATAAATGAAGGAGAGAACAAACTGATAATCAATCTCATCGGGGCAAATGGAAAGAAAGCTACCATTGAAAAATCATTCTTCAAAAAGACGCCTTAATCAAATTTGTTTTGCGAAGTCTTTTACTGTTTTAATTAATTTTGATGAATAAATTTTTTTAAATCCCAACCGTTTTGATTCTTCAATAATTTTTTCCTCCATGTACGAAGATCGGATTTCGCCAAGAAGGCCAACTTCACCGACGAATAGTGAATTAACAGGAAGGGCAATATTTTTGAATGATGAAATAAGTGAAGCAATAAAACCTAGGTCAGCACCAGTCGATTTTATTGAAACACCACCAACAACATTGACAAAAACATCAAAGCGATCAAGGGGAAGATTAAGATTCTTTCTAATGACCGCGAGCAATAGTTGAACTTTGTTAAAATCCAACCCTTTAACAACTCGTCGAGGATTCATTAATGATGTTGGAACACAAAGTGTTTGAATTTCAAAAAAGAACGGTCTTTTACCTTCGGCAACTCCCACAATTGCTTTTCCTGGTTCAAGTTTTTTTTCTGTTTCGAGAAAAACAAGAGGGTTTTTTACTTCTGCCAGTCCTTTCTGTTTCATTTCAAAGATCCCTATTTCATCGGTTGATCCAAAGCGATTTTTTGAAGCCCGAAGCAGTCTAAAATTAGAGATTTTTTCACCCTCTATCTCAAGGACACAATCAACAAAATGCTCAAGAGTCTTTGGTCCAGCTACATCTCCTTCTTTATTAATATGACCAATTAGCAAAATTGGAAGATTTGATTGTTTGGCAAAGTTGACAATTTTTTTGGTCACTTCTTTTAGTTGACTGACCCCAGCGATCGGTCCCTCAACATCTTTTGAGTAGATCGTTTGTACTGAGTCAATAATAACAATTTCAATTTCATCTTTTAATTCCTCTAAGCTTTGGATAATGCTTTCTATCTGTAGGTCGGCAGAAAAAGATAAGTTATCAAGATTGACTGAAAGCCTTTCCGCCCGATGTTTTACTTGCTCGGCAGATTCTTCGCCGGAGATATAAAGAACTTTTAATTTTTGAAAAGCTTGAAGGACAAGAGTTGATTTACCAATTCCCGGTTGACCCGTTAGGAGAATTACTTCTCCGGGGACAACGCCGCCGCCCAAAACCCGGTCGAATTCATAGATCCCTGTTGAAAGGCGCGATTTTTTGGAGCTCTTTACTTTAGATAGAGAAGTGATGGTAATTTTTTTGACAGCCTCACCCTTCTTGCCCTTCGAAGCCTTGGCGAAGTCGGGTTTTTCTTTTAATGTGTTCCATTTTCCACAGTCAGGACATTTCCCGATCCACGATCCGGAACCGAAACCACAATTTGAGCAGATATAAAACATTATAAAATTTCTAATTTCTAATTACCTAATTTCTAAAAAAACTCCAATGACTAAATTCCAAATTGGAAATTGGGATTTATTTAGAATAATTAGATCAATTAGGTTAATTAGGTCAATTCACATTTTTTCTACCGTCTTAATTCCCAATAGATAAAGTCCTTCCTTAATCACTTTTCCCGTTGCTTGAGTCAACATTAATCGAAACTGTTTAGTTTTTTCTTCCGATTCCAAGATCTTGTTCTTTTGGTAAAAATAATTATATTTTTGTGTCAGGTCGTAAAGATAGTTAGCTATCAGATTTGGTGAAAGTTGAATGGCCGCCTGTTGAACGATTTCGGGGAATTGATTAACTATTCTTAAAACATCTAACTCTTCTTTATTCAAAATAATACTATCTATGAGACGGCCGTCCACAAGATAATTTTTTGCTTTTTTTAAGACAGATTGGCAGCGGGTGTAAGTATAAAGTAAATATGGGCCGGAATTTCCTTCAAGAGCTAATGATTCTTTAAAATCAAAGATTATATCTTGACCAATTCCATTTTTTAGTAAAGAATACTTAACAGCCGCAACGGTAATTATCTCGACAATATCATTTAGTTCTTTTTCTTCTATATTTTTACTATTTTTCATAATTTCCTTTAGTTTTATTTTTATTTCATCAAACATCCAAGCAACTGTAATGACATTTCCCGTTCGACTGGACATCTTTCCTTCAGGTAATTTGACCATTCCGGTACAAATGTTGGTTGTTATTTTTCCGAGCTCTGGTGAAGTAATCAATAAGGCCTTGTGTAATACTTTAAAATATTCTTTAATTTCGTTACCAACAATAACGATTGACTTGTCATATTTAAAATCTTCATATTTTTTGAAAGCTAAACCTAATTCTTTAGCTTCATAAGTAGGTAGACCAAGTGAATTTATAAAAACCCTCGTATGAAGACCATATTTTTCTCCTGGAAAAACAACAGCTCCCTCACTAATTTCAAAATGTCCTTTTTTTAAATTTTCTTTAACTATTTTTAAGCCAAACTCTCCAACAATGCTTTCGGGATAATAATAATCAAATTTTGTTCCAAGTCGTTTATATATTTCTTCAAAATAATCTAAGCTCCATTTTTTTCCGGCATAATAAACCTCCTTAATTGTTTTGAATTGACCTAAAAATTCTGGTCTAAGATATTGTTGATAATTAACTTGCGGTGTCCAATTATAATTGTCTTTCAAATATTCTTGTCCGCAAAGATAGACCAAATAGTTTACATCTTTTATTTCTTCAGCAATTTTTTTATCACCCTCATAATTTTTTACACCCAAAGCATAAGCTTGTCCTAAATATTTAATTCTTTCTGGTAATAATTTTTTTTCCAAGTCCGAAATACTGACTTTTTCTTTTTTCATTTTTTCAATTAAGCCCCAAACAGATTTAGCTACATGCATCCCTACATCTCCAAAATAATCAGCCCGTTTAACGTCGGACCCAATCGCTCCGTAAATTCTAGAGATAGATTCTCCAACCGAATTACTGTAAAGATGACCAATATGAAATTCTTTGAAAGGATTTGGGTCGGTATACTCAACCATTACTTTTTTATTTTTATAAGTTGGTGTTATTCCGAAATCATCTTGAGCTGTTTTGTTCAGTTGATTAATTAACTGTACATCAGCTATCCAGAAGTTAATAAATCCTGGCTTAATTACTTCGATTTTCTTTATTAATTCCGACTTTGGAAAATTATTTATTAAATCTTGGGCAATTAACATGGGATTTTTTTTAAGTTGTTTTGTTAAGGTAAGAGCGATATTCGTTGAATAGTCTCCAAAGTCAGAATTTGCTGGGCGTTCAACGATATAATCAACACTTAAATTATTGACACCAATTTTATTAAGAGTTTCTTTTAAATTTGAATTTATTTCTTTGGCTAAGCCAAAGTATTGTTTCTCTTTTATTATTTTGGGCTCCTCAACAATTTTTTTATAAGTTTTAATATCTTTTGATTCAAATGGAATTTCAACAGATGACTGGTTTTTGTCGATCCAATAAATATTACCTTTTCCTCCTAAATTATTTTCTACAATATTGATAAATTCTTTAGCCGCGATTTCAATATTCTCATTATTAATATTAGAAAATCCATCCATTATCGAAAAAAGATTTTTTGATTTATCGGTTAATTTTGTTCGATCACATTGACGCCAGTTTAGTGCACGGGTGGAGAGATCAAAATCATCTCTCCAAATAAGTTCACCGGTAACAGCATTTTTACTTTTTTTACCACCGATTGGAATCCATTGTTCACCGCCTTTGGCAAATTCTAAAACAAAGTCACCGTAAAGAGCTTCTAAATCTTCTCCGCCAAAAGGGGTCAAATACTTAATACTTAAAGCATTATAAATATTTACGGCTGAGTTAATATCTGGTAAGTCAAATCCTTCAACAACTCTTTTTGATAGGGCTAGGTGGGCGGGCAGAAATTTATCAGGATCAACGCCAAATTTTTTAAAAGCATCACAATATGTGGAGATATGATTGTTTTTCAATAAAGTTTCAACGTTGAATTTAGTACGAAGGCTTTTTTCTTCATTTCGCAAAATCTTTACTGATTCTTCCCTATTTTTTGAATTATCAAAGTCTTTTATGATAACGACGGCAACCGTTAGAGTAGGGAACTTCTGGAAAACAGACTCTTCAATTTTAAATTTCATAGGTTTAATCAGTTAATATGATAACAGAATTTAGGTTAGTTTAAAATTACAAACTCAATAAATATTAATTAACTTTTTATAAATATCAACAGTCTTTTTAATATTTTTTAATTCAATATATTCATTTTCTTTGTGGATTGCTTCTTTGTTGCCAGGACCAAAAGTGATCGCAGGAATTCCTAAACTTGTAAAAAAAACCATATCATTTGAACTAGGAGAGATTTTAATCTCCAAATTATTAACTATTTTTTTAAATATATTAACAATTTTGCTGTTTTTTCCCGTTAATCCATAATTACCTGGTTTTCCTATTAATTTAATTT
>CAYIMI010000055.1:0-5614 GCA_964364445.1 uncultured Gammaproteobacteria bacterium | reverse complement strand
TTCAATAATTCCGGTTTGATTGAATCAATGTCCCCAATGATGATGTTGGGCGTTAATCCTAATTTTTCAATATAATTGGCTCCACCATCAACGGCAATTAAAAAATCTTCCTTCTTAATTATTTTTTTTGCCTGGCTAAAATCAGATAAATTTCCGTTGACAAAAATAATAACTCGTTTTTTCATAATAGTATTATTGTCATCCCCGCGGAGGCGGGGATCCAGTCTATGATAACATTTTTTGAATTGACAACGAATAATATTTTTGTTTTAATTACCTAAATTAGGGGAGTCCCGCGGAGCGGGACTGAGAACTTCGCCAAAGGCGGGGGACCCTTGGAACCTGTTCGGGTAATGCCGACGTAGGGAAAATATATGCATAATTCAAGTATTTCTTTTCAAGTCTTACCTAAAGTAAAAACTGACAAAAAGTTGATTAGTATTGTTGATCAAGTCATTAAAATGGTTAAGAATTCAGGCGTTAATTATGAAGTCGGACCAATGGAAACGACGATGGAAGGTGAGTTAGAAACGCTTTTGGAGATCGTAAAAAAAGCCCAATTCATTTGTATAAAAGCCGGAGCCAAAAGTGTTTTTACCAACGTAAAAATTGCTTACAATCCCAAAGGAGTGATGACGATTGAGCAGAAAACCAGAAAACACAGAAGATAATTATGAAACAATATTTATTACCAACACTAACAGGCTTAATTACTTTACTTATTTGGCAAATAACAGTGGTAGGTTTTCATATAGAGCAATGGATATTGCCGGCGCCTACACAGATTCTTAGCTCATTTTGGCAATCTTGCTCTTTGATTTTTTATCACCTAGTTCCAACCATCATTGAGGCAATAATTGGGTTAACCGGAGCAGTTTTTGTCAGTATTTTTATAGCTGTAATGATGGAAAGGTTTCAGGTGATGAAAAAAATTATTTATCCATTTTTAATTATTTCTCAAACAATCCCTTTTATTATTTTAGCCCCACTTTTGACTCTCTGGTTTGGGTTTGGGCTATTGCCAAAAATTATCATCATTAGTCTTGTCTGTTTTTTCCCGATTACTATAAATTTATTCGATGGATTTCAGGGAGTTGACCCTGCTATGTTACGATTGCTTACTTCAATGGGAGCCAGTCAAAAGAAGATATTTAAATTAGTAAAGTGGCCAGCCAGTTTGCCGAGCTTTTTTTCTGGATTACGCATTGCAGCAGCTTATTCGGTACTTGGAGCGGTTGTTTCTGAATGGATGGGAGCTGATCGCGGTTTAGGAATCTTACTTATTCGTTCAACCAAATCGTACTTAACAGATAGAGTTTTTGCGACGATTGGAATAATCACAATATTGAGTATGTTTGCTGTTTTATTAGTTGAAATTATTGCCAGAATATCAATTCCCTGGCACTATTATAAATTAAAAAAAATATTATGATAAAAAAAATAATTTTATTGGGAGTCGTGTTAATGTTATTAAGTTTTGTTTTTGGAAAAAAAGTAGACCAACCAACAAAAACAAACATTCAAAAACAAAAAGTAACAGTTCTTTTAGACTGGTTTCCAAACACCAATCACACCGGTCTTTATGTAGCAAAAGAAAAAGGTTATTTTGCCAAAGAAAACCTTGAAGTAACGATTTTACAACCGGGTGAAGGAGAAAATAACCAGATAGTTGCGGCAGGAAAAGCAGACTTTGGAGTCAGTAGTCAGGAGTCCGTCATTCAAGCTAGAGTTGCCGGAATTCCATTGGTTTCGATTGGGGCAATTATTCAACACAATACTTCCGCCTTTGCCTCTTTAGAAAAAAGTAATATTAAAACCGTCAAGGATTTTGAAAATAAACGCTATGGGGGTTGGGGCTCTCCAATTGAAGAAACTGTCATTAAAGCGGTCATGAATGAGGCCGGAGCAGACTATATAAAAGTAAAAAATATTACGATTGGCGAAACTGATTTTTTTAAAACAATAGGTCGAGATAGCGATTTTCAGTGGATTTTTTATGGATGGGACGGAGTTGAAGCAAAGCGTCGGGGAATTAAACTAAATACAATTATGTTAAAAGATTTAAATCCAATTCTTGATTATTACACTCCAGTAATTGTCACTAATGAAAACCATGTAAAAAATCAAAAAGAGTTGGTTACAAAATTTATGAAAGCAGTTGCTCAAGGATATGAATTTTCAATAAAAAATCCAACTGAAGCATCAAAAATACTTATTAAATCAGCTCCGGAATTAAATATTGAATTGGTTAAACAAAGCCAGATTTATTTAAGTCGCGAGTATCAATCTGATGCTAAAAAATGGGGGATTCAACAAGAAGTTGTTTGGGGGCGATACATGCAGTGGCTATATGATCAAAAACTGATAAAAAAAGCGATTAACGTCAAAGATGCTTTTACTAATGAATTTTTACCATGAAAAATCAACCAAAATTAACGATAAAAAATCTTTCTTTGGCTTTTGAAGAAGATGTAATAAAAAATATTTCTCTGGAGGTTAATGAGGGCGAAATTATCAGTATTATTGGTCCTTCCGGTTGTGGAAAAAGCACTCTGTTTAACATAATTTCCGGAATTTTAAAACAAAATAAAGGAACAATAAAAATTGATGGATTAAACGAAAAACAAAGACAGGGAAAATTTGGCTATATGTTTCAAGAACCATTGCTTTTTCCTTGGTTGAAAGTTTTGGAAAACGTGATGTTGGGGTTCGAGATTAAGGGGTTAGAAAAAAACCAAGCAAAAATAAAAGCCCTAGATTTATTGAAGAAGTTTAATCTTTTTGAATACTCAAATTTTTATCCTGACGGCCTTTCTGGTGGGATGAAGCAAAAGGTGGCCTTACTCCGGACAATTGCTTTTAATTCGTCTCTACTGCTCCTTGATGAGCCTTTTGGATCACTGGATGCAATCACTCGCAGTTCCCTTCATATGTATCTTCTGGAAATATGGAAAAAATTAAAATTGACAATTATATTTACGACCCATGATATTCGGGAAGCGATCTTTCTTTCAGACAGAGTCTATGTTTTAAGCAAAAAACCGGCCACAGTTATTGATTGTATAAAAATTGATTTACCACGTCCTAGAAGAATTGGAGACGTAACATCTTTAAAGTTTGTTGAACTGGAAAAAAAATTGATGAGTTTACTTTAAGAAATAAGGAGTCTTCAATTTGAACTCATTTTTTTTCACTCTTTCAAATATTTTTTCGGCATTTGGAAAATTCTTTTTTACCTTATTAATATCTTGTGAACGATCGCACATAAGATAGAGAACTTGGTCGGCTTCCTCGTAAGTAAACCCAAATTCTTTTTCGTCAGTTTGTCCTTCCCAAAGACCGGCGGTAGGGGATTGATTGATTATTTCCTTAGGAACTTTCAAGAAGTCAGCTAGTTGGCGAACTTGAGTTTTGTAAAGGTGAGAGATTGGTTCAATGTCAGAAGCGCTATCTCCAAAACGGGTAAAATATCCGAGCAAATGCTCCGATTTATTTTCAGTTCCGCAAACCAAAGCATTTAATTGTTTAGCAAGATCAAAAAGAATGATCATTCGGACTCGGGCCATAATATTGCCAAGTCGAATTTTATTTTTATCTTCAACTTTAAACTGATCAACTATTTTTTTAATTGAAACATTAACAACATTAATTTCTTTTAAGTCAATATCCAACTTTTTTCTCGGATTATAATCCATCTGCACTGCAAAAATATTTTTTGCTGGTAAAAATTCCTTTAAAAGATAAAGTGCTGTTGTTGAGTCAATTCCACCAGAAAGTCCGAGGACGACTTTGTCAATTTTTTGTTCTTTAAAAGTCTTTTTCAAGAAACATATTATTTTATTAGCTTCTTGTTTTGGATTGATGATTAATGGGTTTTTCATGGGTATAGTATACTAATAACGCCATGAAAAATAAAATCGCCCTCATCGTTGGCCGGTTCCAGCCCTTTCACAAAGGTCATCTTTTTTTGATAAAAAAAGCTTTAGAAAAAGCTGACAAAATTATTGTTGGTATTGGGAGCTCTAATATAACAGACGTTAATAATCCGATTGATTTTGAGACAAGAAAAAAAGTAATCAAGGCAGTTTTTTATAAAGAAGGTATAGAAGAAAATTTAGGTAAAATTGTGCCTCTTGATGACTTTTTTGATGACCAAAAATGGCTTTTAAATCTGAAAAAACAAGTAGGTAAGTTTGATTTGGCTTTAGGAAATAATAGTTGGACAAATAACATCTTGAAAAAATCCGGTTATAAAGTGTTGGAGGTGGATTATTATAAAAGACCACTATATGAAGGATGGAGGATTAGGAAGTTGATTAAAGAAGGGAAGAAATGGGAAAATAGAGTACCTACATATTTAATAAAAGCAATTTTCAACTATCAACTATCAACTATCAACTATCAACACGTCGTATTAGGCGGTACGTTTGACAGGTTTCATCTTGGCCATAAAGCATTAATCAAAAAAGCTTTTGAAATTGGAAAAAAAGTCACTATTGGAATTGCTACAGAAGAGCTCTATAAAAATAAATTTTTGTCAGAAACAATTGAGTCTTTTGAAGTTCGGAAAAAATCAGTTGAGAAATTTATAAAAAATGCAAATATTATTTCTTTTTCAGATATTTATGGAATTACTTTAAAAGAAAAAAACATTGATGCTATAGTTGTTTCAAAAGAGACCTTTTCAAATGCTTTAAAAATAAATGAAGAAAGGAAAAAAATCCATTTTAAACCTTTACAGATTGTGATTGTTGAAGATGTTTTGGCAGAAGATGGAAAGCTCATTAGCTCAGAGAGAATTAGAGCGGGGGAGATTGATAGAGAGGGGCATAATTTTCAATTTTCTCCCGATCTAATCGGGATTCAAAAAAAAGAAATATTAATGCCGGAAAGCCTACGACCAAAACTACAAGAACCTTTAGGAAAGATATTCAAAGAAGTTCATCAAGTTATAAAGTTTATCAAGTCTATCAAGCCAATCCAGATTATTGCCGTTGGGGATATTATTACGGATTCTTTACTGAAGGCAGGTATTGATCCAGATGTGAAAGTGATTGACTTTAGATCTCGTCGTCGTGTCATTCCCGCGAAGGCGGGAATCCAGACACTTCTGCCTTCGATTAAGTTAAAATTGCTTAACAAACCCGGGACTATTAACCTAAAAACCGCAGAAAAACTTAGAGAATTAATACAAGAATCTGTGTCATTCCCGCGAAGGCGGGAATCCAATAATAGCTGGCTCGTTGTTGACGGCGAAGAAGATTTGCTTACATTGCCGGCAATTTTATTTGCCCCCTTAAATTCTTTGGTTCTCTACGGCCACTGGAAATATGGGATTATTGTAGTTGAAGTGAATGAAAAAATAAAAGATAAAGTAAAAAACATTATTAATAAATTTAGTTAACATTTTTTGCTATAATTTTAGCTATGTCAACGAGATATCAACCACAAGAATTTGAGAAAAAATGGGTCGAAACTTGGGAAAAAGATAAAACTTATAAAGCTGTCTCAGGTAAGAATAGGCAGTATGTCCTAGCAATGTTTCCGTATCCATCAGGAGCAGGTCTTCACGTTGGTCACGTCCGTAACTATACAGGCACCGATGTTGTAGCCA
>CAYIMI010000054.1:0-5939 GCA_964364445.1 uncultured Gammaproteobacteria bacterium | reverse complement strand
TAAAAATTAAAGAGCGGGTATCCAAAATTAAAGCCTAATCCTCCTACCCAGCGCGGATATAAGATCCCTTGTCTGATTGCCTGGTCTAGAAGATATAATCTGGCAATGTGCTGATCATCATGAATGGCAAAGTATTGATTATTCAAAAGACCCGTAATAGCCAAAGCTGTTATAATAATAAGGACAATAAACTCTAGAGATAGTAATTTTTTAAAGAATTTCATCTTTTTTATTATATCTAATATGGACGAAGATATTAAGCAAATAAAGCAAAGAGGTGTCTTAAGCGCCGGTAGTCTTCTTTTTCAGAGTGGTTTTTCAGCTCTTCTGGGATTTGCGGCTTTTTTTATTTTAACTTTAAAATCCAATCTTTATCTTCTTGGTATTTATAACACCGTACTGGCGATGATGGCTTTTTTTAATTATTTTTCTAGTCTTGGACTGGCTGCAGCAATAATCCAGAAAAAGGACGTAGATGAAAAAGATCTTAACACTGCCTTTATAATCCAAACGGCCTTGTCCTTATTTATAATAATCGTCGGTTTTTTCCTGACAAATTATCTTTTTGTACTCTATAAAGACTTGCCAAAAAATGCTGTTTATCTTTATTGGTCTCTGCTTTTTTCTTTCTTTTTCCTTTCTCTGAAAACAATCCCATCCGTGCTGCTTGAAAAGAAAATCCAAATTTATAAAGTAGTTTTGGTCTCCCTTATTGAAAATTTAGTTTTTTATTCTGTCGTTATCATCATGTCTTTGATGAACATGGATATTTTTAGCCTTGTTGTGGCAGTAATTGCCCGATCTTTAATTGGAGTCATTTCTATTTACATCATGAATCCCTGGTCGCCAAAACTGATTTTTTCAAAGTCATCGGCCAAATCACTTTTATCTTATGGCGTTCCTTTTCAAGGCAACTCTTTCTTAGCATTAATTAAAGATGATTTGATGATCATCTATCTGGGAGCTGTCATTGGTTTTGAGAAACTTAGTATTGTAACTTTTGCTAAAAAATACGCCGAATTTTCAATCCGATTAATAATGGATAATATTAACCGGGTTGCCTTTCCTGTCTATTCTCAATTTCAGAATAATAAAGCTCTCTTAAAAAAGAGTGTTGAGAAAATTCTTTTTTATGAAGCACTATTTATTATGCCGATAATTATTGGAAGTGTCTTTATTTTTGATATTTTACTCAAACTTATGCCCGGTTATTATATGAAATGGCAAGTAGCCCTAGTGTCTTTTTATTTCTTCTCTTTTTCAGCTCTCTTTGTCAGCCTATATTCCCCCCTTATCAGCCTATTTAATGCCATTGGGAAAGTTAAGTTAACCCTGATAATCATGGTCATTCTAACCGGACTCAATTGGCTTTTCATCCCCCCTTTGATTAGATTATTCGGATTTCAAGGTATATCTATTGCTTTTTTTATCATATCTTTTTCTTTTATTTTTGTTTTTATTAAAGCAAAGTCGACAGTTGATTTTTCCTTAAAAAATGCTTTTGGTGCGCCGGTAATTTCAACAATCGCCATGACCGCATATCTCTTATTAATTAAGTTCTGGGTAAGTAAGGTCGTGACGAACAATTTAGTTCTGATTGGTTTAGCGGTCGTCGGATCGGCTTCTGTTTATTTTCTAGTTATTTACAGAATTAAGGGCCAAGCGCTTCTTAATGAAATAAAAGACTTGATAAATACCCAACGCAAGTAAATTGGCTACAAAAAAATAAATAATTATTTGATGTTTTAAATCTACCTTATCCTTTGTATCCCAACCTCCAAGCATAATATACGGATAATAAGAACATATCAGACCTATCAAAAAAAATTCTATTTTATTTATTAAATTTGGGAAAATTGGTAAAAATATAAATAAAATCAGAAAATACCATGGTTGGATTTCTGAAAAAAAAGATAAATAAAAAAGCGGTACCAAAGTTCCAATAAAAGCTAAAATATTTAGCCATTTATTTTTTTTGGATATTAACAAAATAGGTAGAGTCGAATATTTAATTAGTCCGGAAACGATAAAAAGAACTCTTGACCAAAAATTCTTGTTAAATAAAAGGTAAATTCCAATTAAACCAAGGCTCATAGAAATAAGGTCGTTATGGGGAGTAACTAACCCTTCAATAATAATTAAAGGGTGAGTCGCAATTATTAGAGCTTTGTTTTTATCAATTTTACTCACAGCCCAAACAGCCCCTAAATAAAATGATACAAAAGTTAGTTTAAAGAAAAATAAACTAAGAATAAATTTACCCCCCGATAAAAATGAAGGAATTAATGTTATTGGCAAAAAAGTTGGTCCGTAAGGATAAACTCTGTGCGTCCAGTGCATAAACCTAGTCCAATGATCGGCCGGAAAATCTAGCGCTTTAAATAGATAGGGGTTTTTCCCATAAAAGGTCAAAATTTTCGCATCAAACATATAGTTAAAAAAGTCGTGAGATAAGAAAGGATAAGCAATTAATGAAACCAGTCCGATTACTATGGCAAGCTTAATCGGATTAGGCTTAAGTTTTTTTGATAAAAAATATAGCAAATAAAAAATCGCTATACCAGAAAAAAATATCGTCGTTGATAATCCTCTATTGAAATAGCCTATCTGAATAATAAAACTTCTAAAATTATCCCAGAGCTTGTGATTAAATAAAGTTAAATTTAAATCAACCAGAGAGTATGAATAGATTGAAAAAAGAAGAATGACAATAAAATACAAAAAATAGCTCCAACCTGCGGTTATGTTATAATTAGTTTTATAAAAATGAGAAAGTTTTCCTTTTTTCATAACAAATTTTGGGGTCTACTTATATTCTCTTTACTTATCTTCTTATTCTGCTATTTTAGATTAAAACCTATTTTTTTTCAAACTGTACCCTATACTTACGATCAAGGTCGAGACTTTCTTAAAGTTCAGGAAATCATCAGAGACTTAAATCTGACTTTAATTGGACCAACCTCAGGTATCCCAGGTCTCTTTCATGGCGCTTGGTGGTATTATTTTCTAGCAATTCCTTATGTTATTTTTTCCGGCCTTCCCATTGGATTCTCTATATTTATATTTATCAATAGCCTTTTACAATTGATATTTTTTTCATATTTTTTTAGAAAAGAATTTGGATTGTTGTCTTCATTATTATTTGCATTGCTTATAACTGGCTCTTCATATTTTATATCTATGTCTTTCTTTGTAATAAGTAGCGTATTCACTTTTCCTTTTATTCTTTTATTTATTTATTCCGCCTATTTATTTTTAAAAACAGAAGATAAAAAATATTTTTTTTGGCTTTTTTTGTGGATTGGTTTTATTTTAGAAGCAGAATTGCCAACAGGTTTTCTTACTGGAATTGCCTTTATAATAACTCTTTTGTTTTTAGGCAAAATAAAATTATTACTATCTAAAGATGGATTAAAAAAAGCCCTTTTTGGGTTTATTATTCCCATATCTCCCCGTTTTCTTTTTGAAGTAATGAAGGGTTTTCCTCAATCAAAAACACTTCTAAAATTTCTTTTAAATCCTGAATTTCATAACCCTAAATTATTTATCGATATTTTTAGAGATAGGTTATCTTTATTTAATAATTATTTAATTTCATCTTTTCCATTTGATAACTCCTTTTTTATATATGGAATATTTTTACTGTCTATTGTTGGTATTTTTATTGCCTTTATAAAAAGTAGTAAAAGAAATAAAAACTTTTATATATTTGCTCCATTGATGATCGTGCTATTTTTTTTATTATCATGTCTTTATAAAGATAACTTTTGGAGTAATTATTATGAAGGGATCGTTTATTATTTTATTCTGACCATTGTTCTTGGTTTTTATAGCTTTTCTAAATTAGAAAATAAGCTAATCAAAAACCTTCCATGGTTATTATTTGCTGTATTGTTGCTGTTTAATTTGTCAAAGTTTACTAAAGAAATAAAAAATAATATTATCGTTAATGATGGACTGAAAAAACAACTAGCAACCGTTAATAGGATTTACGAATTAAATAAGGAAAAAAAAGATTTTTGTGTACGAATATATACTCCACCCGTCATTCCTCACACCTATAACTATCTTTTTGACTATAACCATAACTTTAAGAATAAGGTAAGACCAACAGTAAATTATGTTGATAGCCAATGTTGGTATATTATTGAGGATGATAATTTTATATTTAGAATCGATCAATTTAGAAAAGAACATATTCCAACAACAGGAAAATTAATTATGAAAGAGTCTATCCACAAAGATGTTTCCCTTGAGCTTTGGCGAGATTATCCACAAAAATAATATGATTGGAATAATTACTGTTAATTATAATCAATATCAACTCACCAGAGAATTTTTAGAATCCCTTGCTACCATAAAAAACGCCAACGAACTAATGGTCTACGTCGCTGATGTTTCAACAAATAAAGAGATTTTCAAAATTGGGAAATATCCAATGAAAGTAGTGATTCGTTCGCTACCCAATCAAGGGTATGCTTTTGGAATTAATGAAGGAACAAAATATTTTATAAAAAATGGCTTGGACAAATTTTGCGCTATTAACAATGATGTTTTTTTTGACAAAAGTTTTGCCATTGAGGCGGAAAAAGGATTCAAAAAAGCTGATATTTTTGGAGGAAAAATTTATTACGCACCAGGGTACGAATACCATAAAAAATACCAAAAAAAAGATATTGGCAAAATTCTCTGGTATGCAGGAGGCATTAACGATTGGAATAATGTCTACACCACCCATCGAGGTGTTGATGAGGTAGACCAAAAACAATATGAAAAGTTTGAGGAAACTGATTTTATAACCGGCTGTATGCTGTTTTTTAATAAAAAGATTATTGATAAAGTGGGTTTTTGGAATGAAAAATATTTTTTATATTTTGAAGATTCAGATTTTTGCGAACGGGCAAAAAAAGTCGGTTTTAAATTATTCTTTAATCCGAAGATCATTATCTGGCATAAAAATGCCCAGTCAACCGGCGGCGCCGGTTCCCTACTTCATCAGAAATACCAAAAAAAGAACCGATTAATCTTTGGTCTAAAATATGCTCCTTTTAGAACAAAAATTCACTTAATAAAAAATTATCTTTTACATCAATGAAAAACTTATCAATCATTATCCATTCTCTAAACGAGGAAAAGAGTATTAGCGATTGTATTAACTCTGCTAAATTATTGACCGATGAAATAATTCTCGTTGATATGGAAAGTAATGATAAAACTGTAGAAATTGCCAAGAATTTAAAAATTTCTGTTTTTAATTTCCCTAAATCTAACTATGTTGAACCGGCCCGTGAATTTGGAATAAAACAGGCAAAAACAGGCTGGGTCTTTATTCTTGATGCCGACGAGAGAATGACGGAAGAACTTGCTGATGAAATAAAAAACAAAATTCAAAATAAATCGGGCGGACACAGGGATCCGCCCCTACAATATTATAAAATCCCTCGCAAAAATATCTTTTCCGGAATCAAGTGGCTTCGCCATGGTGGCTGGTGGCCAGACTATCAAATTAGATTGATCAATAAAAAATCATTTGTTAACTGGCCAAAACGCATTCACTCTACCCCACAAATTAAAGGTGATTTTGGATATCTTAAAAATCCTCTAGTTCATTATTTTCATGGAGATTTAAGTAATATGGTAAATAAAACTGTTATCTTCGAAGATATTGAGTCGGAGTTACTTTATAAAGCGGGCAAAAAAACGACTACAAAAATATTTTTCAGAAAATTTTTAGCTGAACTGTATCGTCGTTTGATCAAAAATTTAGGTTTTTTGGATGGAACATTTGGAATAATCGAATCCCTTTATCAAGCATTTTCAAAGACCATTACTTATTTATTTTTATATGAAAAATCAAGAAATAAAAAAAATTAAAGTTGGTGTATACGATCCATTCTTAGATACACTCGGTGGTGGAGAAAAATATATTTTTTCCATTA
>CAYIMI010000053.1:0-5954 GCA_964364445.1 uncultured Gammaproteobacteria bacterium | reverse complement strand
TACAAAAATTGATTATAAATATATAAATCCCACTGAATATAAAATTAATCTAACTAATATTAATAATCCTATATATATTAATTTTTCCGAGAGCTATCATCCAAATTGGAAAATAAGAGTAGGGGATTTCAATTGGTTTAAAGCTATTACAGATAAGAATTATTTTTTGCCAGATAAGTATCATTTTGAAAATAATGCTCTTCTTAATTCTTTTTTAATTGATCCAAAAATAGTTTGCCAAAATAAATCAAACTGTAATATTAATCTCACTCTTTACTTTGCTCCGCAATCATATGTATATCTGGGAGGAATAATTAGCCTGTTAACTTTTGTAGGAATAATCGGTTATTTTATTTTTCAAATTGGGAAAGGAATTGTCCGACGGTTTTCTTTACGTAGTTTATCATCTCATCGGTAATTCCGGGATAAACTCCCAGCCAAAAAGCATTACTCATGATCAGATCGGCATTTTTATGATCGCCAATAATCTTGAAGCTTTTTTTACGGTTAATGTAGGCAGGGTGGCGGAGAAGATTGCCGGAAAAAATATTGCGGGTGCCGACTTTATTTTTTTCCAGATATTCCGTGAGTTCGTTTCTTGTAAAAGGAGCCGAAGGTTTGACAATTAACGGAAATCCGAAATAGCTGACTTCTTCGTTTTTATCTTCCTTCATCAAAGTAAAATATTTTTTGTATCGTCTGAAAAATTCATAAAGAATTTTATAATTTTCTTGTCTTTTTTTGATGAATCCAGGAAGTTTCTTAAGTTGGGCAACCCCAATGGCCGCCTGGAAATCGGTTGTTTTCAAGTTATAACCGATCTGCGAATAAATATACTTATGATCATACCCTTGTGGCAACTCACCAAGCTTCCAACCGAATCTTTTCCTGCAGGTATTGTCACGCCCTGTATCACACCAGCAATCACGGCCCCAATCACGGAATTGACGGATTGATTTGTGAATAAGAGAGTTATTGGTTGTCACAGCGCCCCCTTCTCCCATCGTTATTATGTGCGCTGGATAAAAACTATAGGTCGCTATATCACCAAATGTACTAACTAATTTACCATCATATTTCGAGCCCAAAGCATCACAACAATCTTCAATCACCCATAGATTATATTTCTTCGCCAATCTCATTATTTTTTTCAGATTATAAGGTTTTCCTAAAGTGTGGGCAACCATGATCAATTTCGTTTTTTTTGTAATTGCTTTTTCAATTTTTGAAATATCAATATTTAGGGTGTCAAGCTCGGCATCGATAAAGATTGGCTTTAAACCATATTGAAGACCAGGGTTAACTGTCGTTGGAAAGGCAACTGAACAGGTGATAAATTCGTCCCCGGGCTTTAACCTTCTATCTCCAAAAACTGAGGAAGTCAGAGAAGCCAAGGCAACTAAATTTGCGGAAGATCCGGAATTAACAAGGGAAACATAGTTGACACCAAGAAATTTTTTGAACTCTCTTTCAAATTCTTTAGCCCATCTTCCTTCTGTCCACCATCCCTCTTTCGCCACTTCAACAGCATTATTTATTTCTTCCTGGTCAAACACTTTTCCGGAAACCGGAACATACGTTTCGCCAGGGATAAATTTATTCATTATTTTAAGTAAATAACTAAGTTATTCAATAAGCTATCTAAACTATTGATAAAATCTTCTATAAAATTTTCCTCCGAAAAAAAAGGTAATAAATCATCCTTTATTATCTGTTTTTTCTTAATGGCTACTTGAAATTTATCTTTAAGCATTTCTAATAATTCTTTGTCCGACTTTACTTCTATCAATGTTTTAAGATACGAAAAGTTTGGTCTAATTTTTTTTTGCATTAACCAGCAAATATCAAAATAATCTCTTCCTTTAAAACGCGGTTGTTTTTCTTTTCCCTCCCAACTCTCTCTTAGTAAAACCGCTGCTAATTTTCCGGCAAAAATATCAGTTAAAGCATATCTTTTGATAATAAAGGAAAAATCAGAAGTAGATTTTAACGATATTTCTTTTGAAAAATACTTTCCTTTTAGGTCGTTTAGATCTATTCTTACGAAAAGAGTGCTTTCGCTTGGTTTGTTTTTATTAACTGGAAAACCTATTTTTTCTAAAATCGGAAATTTAAGATAAATAATTTTATTTTTCCCGGAAATTCGTATACTTAAGTCATCATATTTTAATTTTGACGAAAAATAATTTTTTAAATCTTCTGTAAATTTATCATAATTAAAATCAGAAAAACCTTCAACGTCAAAATCTAAATCCTCAGATAATCTTGGTAATTCAAAACAAAATCTTAAGCATGTCCCACCTTTGAAAATAAATTTTTCACCATATTGAGAATTATAAATATAATTAAGAAGATAGTTCTGTAATTGTTCTTTTAGTAAATTCCTAAGATAAAGCGAGTTCTTGTCATTATTTTTATCTAAAACTATTTTTAAATTATCTACTATCATACTTTTTCTGAATAAATTTATAAATTTTTGTCATTTTTTTAGATCCGGATAAATCAGCATAATAGGCGAATTCCTGCAAATCTTCTAGACTTAAATTTTCCCAATTAATTCTTAGATCATCAATTTCACTTAATATCCCTAGAGGTTTATAATATAAATAGTCGAAAAAAGCTTTTGCTTTAGTGGCAATTTTTATATTACAGTTGTCATAGTAGTTTTTTTGAACAAATCCTATAAATAATTTTTCTTTTATTTTTCTGTAGGTAAACCTTCCTAATTTATTACTAAACTGTCGAGTGGTTTTTAAGGTAACGCAAGTATAGGTAAAAACCGATTCAGGAATAAGACCTTCTTTTGCCAAGACGTATTCTAAAGAAATATATGAAGGGTAGTAAATAATATTAGATAAATATTCTTCTATATTATCATTATTCTTTAAATAAAAAATTCTACTTAAATAGAGACCTTTTTTTAAAGGGATCAAAACTTCATCCCGAGTAAGCTGTGAAATCTTTTTATCTAAATTTCTTTCTTTCTTTTCCAGCAACAAACCCAGCTCTATTTTAGTCAAATAAGGCTTGTTTTCTATTAAATTGATGTTTTTTATTTCACTTTTGCTACTCATATGGTAGTAATTATGAAACAAAACAGAGTTTTTGTCAAGCTCCATTTGTTTCTTAATTGATGGATTTTTTCCACCAAATCAGAAACAGGTTGTCAAACATAATTCAGTCCACCAATCATCATGGGCAACTTTAATAGCATTGTTGATTTCTTCATGATCAAATACTTTACCTGAAACGGGAATGCAAGTTTTTTTCGAAATGGATTGAGACTTTAGCATAGGCTAAATAATTATTGACAATATTGTATAATAAAAAAACGTCTAAATACTATTTAGAAACATACCCAATAAAATGAAGAGTGCCAAAATAAAACTTTCTGACTACGTCATAAGATTTATTGAAAATCTTGGAGTAAAACACATATTTTTAATTTCTGGGGGAGGAAATATTCACCTAGTTGATTCCATTGGGAAAAGTAAAAAAATAAAATATGTTTGTAATCACCATGAACAAGCCTCTTCAACCGCAGCTGAAGCCTATTCAAGAATTAATGGTTTTGGAGTTTGTTTAGTTACGACTGGACCAGGAGGAACAAATGCAATTACTGGTGTCCTTGGCGCATATCAAGATTCTATTCCGATGCTCGTGATATCCGGACAGGTAAAAAGAGAAACGATCGGTGCAGGAAAAATTACCAGACAGTACGGTGATCAGGAAGTAAATATTGTTAACATCGTTAAACCCTTAACTAAATACGCCGTTACCGTAATGGATCCTCTAGAAATCGGATATCAACTTGAAAAAGCAGTTTTTATTGCCAAAACTGGTCGACCCGGACCTGTTTGGATTGATATTCCGCTTGACATTCAAGGATCCTACATCGAGACTCATCAATTAAAAAAATTTAATCCTCAAGAAATAAAGCCTGACTTCAACACTGACAAGAAAAAATTAAAAGAACTCGTTGCAAAAACTATTGATAAAATCAAAAATTCAAAAAGACCGGTTATATATGCTGGAAACGGAATTAGACTCGCAGAAGCTTATAAACAATTTTTGTCTTTAGTTGAACTACTTAAAATTCCCGTATTGACGAGTTATGCAGGTTATGATTTGATGCCCTCCGCCCATCCATATTTTTTCGGCAGAGGACATGCTTTTGGACAAAGAGCCGGAAATTTCGTTTTACAAAATAGTGATCTATTACTTTCGATCGGAGCTCGGTTTGATATCCGCACAATCGGTTTTACTTACAAAGCTTTTGCCAGAGCCGCCTACAAAATAATGGTCGATATTGATATGAAAGAAATTAAAAAACCGATTCTTTCAATAGATCTGCCTGTCAACTTTGATGCTAAAGATTTTATTGAGGAAATGATCAGACAACTAAAAGAGAATACGTTAAAACTACAAATCAATGATTGGTTAGATTATGGAAGAAGATTAAATAAAAAATATCCGGTTGTTTTAAAGGAATATTGGCAGGAAAAAAATTTTGTCAACAACTACTGTTTTATTGAGGCGATTGGAAAACAGCTGAAACCAAATGAGTTGATTGTGGAATCCAACGGGGTCGGCCCTCTTAATTGCATGTATCAGGCTTTTTATGTCAAGCCCGGACAAAGAATTATTCTGAATAACGGTTGCGCCCAGATGGGTTATGGACTGCCGGCGGCCGTCGGAGTAGCCTTTGCCGCTGATAAAAAACAAAGAGTCATCTGTTTTGACGGCGATGGAAGCATTCAACTTAATATTCACGAACTTCAGGTCATGAAGCATCACAATTTACCGATTAAATTATTTATTTATACCAATGACGGTTATCTCTCAATAAAAAATACTCAAAATAATTTATTTGGAGGTACTCACGTTGCTGTTGATAACGAATCGGGAATAAGTTGCCCGGATATTGTCAAGATTGGTAAAGCTTATGGAATAAAGACCGAGCGGATCAATAATCATGCTGACATGGAGAAGAAAATAAAGAAAGTACTTGCTTATCCCGGGCCAATTATTTGTGACATTAATGCTGTAAGGAATCTGGCCGTTTCACCAAAACTGATGGCAAAAAAATTACCTAACGGTCAATTTGCTTCCCCCCCGCTTGAAGATATGGGCCCATTCTTGCCTCGCGAAGAATTCGAAAAAAACATGTTAATTCCGCTGTGGAAGGAGTGATTTTTTAATTTTGTGTAAGAAAACCTCCATCAGCTGCAATTGATTGCCCAGTTATTACTTTATTTTCTTTTGAAACCAAAAAGGCTATAACATCAGCAATTTCAGATGGTTGTATTATTTCACCAGTAGGAACTCTAGCTAAAAATGCAGCAATTTGTTCTGTACTAAGATTTCTACGCGTCATCTCTGTATCAACAAAACCTGGATGAAGAGAATTAACCAAAATTCTATATTTACCCAATTCTGCTGCAAAAGATTCTGTCACACTATCTATAGCCCTTTTCGAGGCGGCATAGGCAGCTCGTGGGTATCTAGCTGTTTTACCCCAAATAGAACCAATATTTACGATTCTACCCCAACCTTTTTCTTTCATATGGGAAGTAAGACCCCTTGATAACAATATTGGGGCAGTTAAATCAACCCTAATAATTTTATCAATTTCTTCTTCTGCCATTTGATCAAATGGCACTTCTGCGGGATTGATAGCAGCACAATTTATAAGAATATCTATTGGATCATTTTTATGCTCCGAAATATATCTTTTAACAGAATCAATATTTGCTAAATCAAGTTCTGAATGAGTTGGTGCAATTACACTATATCCTAGAGTTTTTAGTTTATTATTTATAGCTGAACCAATTCCACCTGAGGCACCTGTAAGAAATACTGTCTGATGAGCAAAATCAAGTCTTTCGCGGTGTGCTTTGACACGCCACATTCTATTTTGTACTTTTTGTTCTAATCCCATAGCGCTTTGTATT
>CAYIMI010000052.1:0-5956 GCA_964364445.1 uncultured Gammaproteobacteria bacterium | reverse complement strand
AAATCATCAAGATCAATCGCATCCGGTGCGACAATAATCTTATTTAGCTGGACTTCTTTCTTTATATAAAAATTTTTCAATCCTTCCGTGATAGTTACAATGCCGCTGCATTTTCTAAGCAACCGCTTAATAATGTAATTATATCTATTTATATGTGCTTCCCAAAATACGCGCGTCTTAAAAAAACACAAACAAAAAAGAGGAATTTCGTCTCTTGAATAAATGATATGTGTTTTTTTAAGAAATAAATAAAACAAAACAGACAAGGAAAAAGACAAGGAATGTATCCAAAATCCAATTCTGCCAAGCCACACCAAATCAAGCGAAGGAATTCTTGTGATTTTAAATTTTCTGCGAATATTATAATATGCAAAAGGATTTTCTTTGAGATAATTAAATCTCCACGGAACAATTAATTCCGTATCAACGCCGTTTAAAGAAAAAGCTTCACATGTCTTCATTATTTGAACGCCGTGCGCTTTTTCCGTAGGAAGACGAATATCGGCAATATATGATAATTTCATATTTAATTTTGAAAATTATTTAACAAGGAAGGCGGTAAAACCGCTTGTTTGATTGCTTCCTGTTTTTTTAAACAATTTGTCTAATATGTTGCTTATTGCGATAAAAAAACTTCTTTTGCCCAAAGGGGTTAAATAAAGCCACGCTGAAATCGCTCCGCGAATATTATGCATTTCAATTGAAGAAAAGTCTTTAAAAAGCATTTTAAAAGTATCGGGTGTAAAGCGCCAATAATCGGCATAATATCCCTTTTCCGGATGATAATAATACAGAAAAGGAGCTTGGACAAGACAATAACCGCCGGGCTTAAGCGCTCTATATAGTTCTTTGCATGCTTTTATGGGGTCTTCAATGTGCTCCAACACCGCCATACAAATAATAGCGTCAAGAGAATTATCGGGAAAAGGTATCTTATGAATGTCTCCGACAATATCGGGATTATAGTCAGGCACCACATCCATTATTTTATAATCCACGCCGTTTCGGTTTATCATATCCGCTACCCATCTCATGTCTGGATTCAATCTGTTGCCTTTGTCTGGGGAAATTCTCAAACTTCCACCGATGTCCAATATGTTTTTCTTGTCTTTTATAATTTTTATTATTTTATCCCTGAAAAACGGCTCCCACGGGATCAATACGCTTCTTTTGACTTTTTTTATTTTTTCTAAAATTTTCATGGCTCTTATTAATTAAGCATAGCTTAACGTCTCTTCAATTATTTTTTTAAACTCCAAAGATATAATGTTTTGATTCAGTTTTTTTTCAAACAATTCCCTGCCGCCATTTGAAATTTTTTTAAGCAAATTTTGATTATTTTTTAATTCCAATATTTTGACAGCCAAGTCGCCCGGGTCGGCGATGCGGCACAATAGACAATTATTTCTGTCTTCCAATAACTCTTTTATTGCCGGTGTATCGGCGGTTATGAGCGCTTTCCCGGCCGCTAAGGAATCATAGGCCTTATTTGGAATAACTCTCAATGCTTTATCAGTATTTCCAAAAATACCCAAAACAACATCGGAATCGCAAAGATATTTTTGTATGTCGGAACGGGGCACAGGATCCATAAAATTTATATTTTGAATACCCAATTCTTCGGCGAGCTTTTTTGCGTGTCTGTAAGTTTGCCCTTTGCCTATAATTCTAAATGAAATATGTTCGTTATTAAGAATTTTTGCCGCCCTTATTATATATTCTATTCCATGAAGAGGTATGAAATACCCATGGAAATGAACAATAAAATCTCTGGCGGTGACCGTTTCTCTAATTGGACATAGTGTGTTTTCAGATCCTATAAACAATCTTTTAAATTTGGTTTTTGGGGCATGAAAATTATTTGAAAAATATTTTATATTTTCTTCTGTGTCTAAAATTACAATATCAACCAGCTTAACCATCAGCCAATCAAGAAAATAATAATAAAATCCCCGAATGCTCATTCGCCTGCATTTTTTTCTATCATGGACCATGGTGTCGTATAATGAAACAATCGGGTCGGCCACTATTTTTTTTCTTGTTAAAATTCTTGCTAAGGGCGCCACAAGCTGGGCGCCACCGTGCGCCAAAAACATTATATCATAATCTTTGTTTGTTTTTCGGTATTCATTTGCCAAATGCCAAAATCTTTTCCATGAGGCAACGGGCGCATTGCATTCCTCCACTTCAACGCCAAGATTCTTAAGGCCTTTTAAGAGAATCCTTGTGCGATTATTCACCGTATCGTTTATGTTGTACACTCCAAAAAATAATACTTTCATCGGATTACAGTTTTAGTTGGCGCATTTACCGCAAAGGTCATATTTTCTGCGCTTGGCCAGTGCTCTTTTTCGGCGGACTTCCGGCAAATGCCAAAAATCTTTTAACTTGTTTTTCAAAACATTTCCGTATATGTATTCTCCCTTAAAATCATAACAACACATTGAAACCCTGCCGTCCGCCAAAATTACTATATTCGTTGAAGCTAAGTCGCATTTTGTCTTTTTGTTTTTTATCTCAATGCCGCTTTTTTCTTTAGTATATCTTATTTTTTCTGATAATTTCGGATCGTTCGGCAAAAATTTTTCTGACAGTTCGTTTATCTCGTTTTTCGCATAAGCGTATTCGCTTAAGGCAAATGATTTTATTCTTAATCTATCAATGCCAAGTTCTTTGGCCAGTTTTTTAACGTCTTCAACCTCGTTTTGATTTAATTTCGTTAAGATAAACTGCATTTCAACAAACGGTTTTTTTCTGCCGGTTTTTTTCCTAAACGCGCAAAACGTTTTGATGTTGCCTAAAACAATATCAAAGTCGGCTCCCTGCCGGAACGGTTCATAGCTTTCTTTCGTCGTGCCGTCCAAACACAACAAAATCTCATCTAACCCTGAATCCAATAATTCTTTGCTCTTTGCTTCATTAAGCAAAACGGCATTGGTGCTTATCATCGTGTATATATTATTTTCATGGGCGTATTTTATCATTTCAACCAAATTCGGATTAAGAAGCGGTTCGTTTGAAAACCATGGCAACACGACGGAAATATAGCTTTTTATGTTATCAATCACTTTCTTATAGTTTTCCAACGGCATCATTAGCTTAGACCTGCCCATTTTTTCATGAGGCGTAGTGCAAGTCGGGCACCTCAGATTGCAAAAATTGCAAGTTTCTATCATGGCTAAATACGGCCAATCAAAAAATTTAGTCTTGATGGCGCAATATATAAAATGCATCGGCTTTTTGAAGTTACCGCTTAAAACGTCATATAAAATATGGCGTTTAAAAACATACCCGAGTCGTTTTATTTTTGAAATTATTTTTTTCATTGATTTGTTCACTAAATAATTCATTCAAATGTATTTTAGTAATCTTAATCTTGTCTTGTCAAAAAATCAATGTGATGTTAAACTTCGTGTAATGATAAAATTACTCGCTAAGAATAACTTTCTGTTTACAAAAGTAATTTCTTTTTTTCTTTTAATTACATTTGTTCTTTTTTTTTCCTTATATAAACTAGAAAAAAGCCCTCCAATTTGGTATGACGAAGGTATTTATAACCAAGTAGCAATAAATATCGCAAATCATTTTAAATACAAAATACAAATTGCACCTAGTGAATTTGCAGACACATCCTTAATTACTGGCGGTTATCCATTTTTACTACCAATAGCGTTTTCTTTCAAGCTTTTTGGAATAAACTTGCTTAATGCTCGATTAGTGATGGTATTATTTATGTTGTTGTTAGGAATAATGTCATTTTCTCTAATCAGAAAACTGTTTGGAACGAGACAGGGAATATTAGCCCTGTTGCTTTTGGTAAGTTTTCCTGTGCTGTATGGCATTGGTAAGGGTGTTTTAGGAGAAGTTCCTGGTATGTTTTTTCTTGTAACATTTTTTTATATTTTAGAAAAAATAAGGATAAGCCCATCAAATAAAAATTCGTGGCTTTATGTTTTAGCTGGACTTTTTTCCGGATTAAGCGTTGCGACTAAACCATTTTTTCTTATATTAATTCCAATAACTATTTTGCTATTTTGGCTTTATCGAAAAGAAAACAGAAACTATTTTGACCCAGGAAAAATTATCATCTTTGGTTTGGTTTTTTTTGTTATGATGTTTATTTGGCTCGCTACTCAATTTGGCGTCAACAGTTCTTTTCATGACGTAATTAGGTATTACGCCAACCCTTATGGACACTTAAATATTTTGGATATAGTTATAAAAAATTTTATCAGTTTTTTTAGTGAAACAACACCGCTATATCTGCTGATAATTATGATTATCTGGCTTTTTTCGTTGATAGTGCGGTATATAAAAAAAATACCTATCACTTTTATAGAATTTGGAATTTTTATGTTTTCAATAATAACCTGTTTAACATACTTAAGAATGGCAAGTTGGTATAGATATCTATTCCCTGCCCAAGTTTTCTCTCTGTTGTTTTTACCAAGTTCATTGCAGTTTTCTTATGATTACGTAACCAATAAAATAGAGATTTTAAAGAAAATTAAAATTATTCCGATTGTTATAACAGTAGTAGTTGGTATAAATATTTACAGCCTTCTTTTTAATTCATGGGTTGCTAATCATTATAACAATAATAGAAACATTACTCTAAAAAAATATTTTGAAAAAATTGACAAAGAGAAAAGCTTATTCTTATACAATACCCCAGTGATACCACTCTTTTTAAAAAATGATAATTATTATCAATTCATAAGACCAACTGAATCAATACTGATTGGACAAAACCAATTAGCCAAAATAAAAAATCATGTGCCGGACATGATAGTGGTTTATGAAAAAGAATACTCTCGCATGACTGATTTTTTTTATCCGTACATTAAAAAAGATACTATTGGCGAGTATGTGATTTTGCAACAGACTAACAAGTAAATTTTTTACTAATTAAAAATATGATCATGAAAAATAATATTTATTTTTAGATTTTTTTGATTTTAAATTCTCTTTTTAATTTTAATAACTCGCACACATACTCTTTCGTAACTTTTAACACACTAACCCTGCTTTTTCTATTATTAACATTTTTGTCTTTACATATTACCGGTATTTCTTTTATTTTCATTCCAATTTTAACCGAACGTATTATCAATTCTGTATCAAAAAAAAATTGCTTATTTCCAGTCTTTGACAACACATTATTTATGATATTTTTGTTGACAGCCTTAAAACCACAAGAATAATCTTTTATTTTAAGACCAAACATTAAACGAGTTATAAGACTAAAAGATTTAGAAGTTATTTTTCGAATTAACGAACGCTTTGAGGAAGAACTTTTTATGAAACGGGAACCAATAACCAGATCATTGCCGTTCTCTAATTCTTTTACGAGGAGAGGTATGGCTGATAAATCAATGGCCAGATCGGCATCCATAAAAATATAAATATCTGCATCAAAACTTTTCCAAGATTCCTTTACAGCCAACCCTTTGCCTTTTTGGGGAATGAATTTATAAATTATCTTGCCAGCCGATTCTTTTTCCAATTCTTTTGCTATTTTTGCCGTGCCATCGGTTGAATTATTATCGGCGACAACTAAGCACCAATCGTAATTTTGGAGATTTTTCTCGCAGAAATTATGCAAACTACTAACAGAATCATATATTAAAGATTCTTCATTGTAAGCTGGGAGAGTTACAATTATTTTTTTCATATAGTTGAAAGTTTAAACACCAGGGTTACTTCTTAAGTATTCTTGCCAAATGTTCCGAAAAAACATCGTAACGCAAATAATGTCTAAAAATATACCTTGCTTGTTTCTGCATTGCAATAAATTTATCCGGTGTAATATTTTTATGAAAATCGGCTAATATACTAGGAGCTTTATTAATATCGGTATAATCTATAAACACGCAAAAATCTTTATAATCAATTATATCTTCAAGTGGAAGCACGCAAGCTGTGTCAATAAAAACCGGTATTCGACCAAGCGACA
>CAYIMI010000051.1:4941-6015 GCA_964364445.1 uncultured Gammaproteobacteria bacterium | reverse complement strand
AGACTACTAAAAAAGATGTTGTAAAAAATTATGGAGTTGATGAAACAAAAGTCTCCGTAGTCTACAATGGCTTTGAGAAGCAAATTAAAAAGCTTGCCCTGAGCGAAGTCGAAAGGTTAAAAATTAAAAATTTTATCCTATTCGTTGGTACTATTCAGCCAAGAAAAAATTTAGAGGTTTTAATTGATGCTTTTGATAAGTTTGTTAGAATAAATAAGGACTTCAAGCTTGTTATCGTCGGTAAAAAAGGCTGGCTGTATGAAAGTGTTTTTGAAAAGGTGAAAATAATGAATTTAGAGAAGAAAATTATTTTTACCGACCACGTAACTGATGACAAGTTAATTTGGTACTACAAAAATGCTTTTTGCCTTGCCCTTCCATCATTTTATGAGGGATTTGGAATTCCCGTTCTTGAAGCAATGAGCTATGACTGCCCAACAATAATTTCTATGACTTCGAGCTTACCAGAAGTCGGAGGTGACGCAAGCTTATATTTTGATCCAAAGAACTCTGACGACTTACTAGAAAAATTAAAAACTCTTTATAATAATAATGAATTAAGAAAAGAGTTAATTTCTAAAGGAAGACAGCGTATTAAAGATTTTTCATGGGAAAAATGTGGAAAAGAAACATTAGACGTTATATTAAAAATATGATCAAAATCATACCTGACGGTTTTTCGTCAATCGAATACAACAATCAAGCCCTTCACCCACTCCAAACCTGGGAATGGGGGGAAGCAAGAAAACAAACAGGCGTTGAGGTGTTAAGAATTTCTGATAGCAAGAATGTTTTTCAAATTACATTTCATAAGATTCCAAAAACTGATTTTAAAATTGGATACTTACCACGATCCGTATTTCCTTCAAAAGAAGTTTTAAATTTTCTTTCTGACTATGCTAAAAAAAATAAAATTATTTTTATAAAAATCGAGCCAAATGTTGAAAAAGTTTCTAACAATGAAACAATGAAACAATCAAACAATTTAAAAGTTTCTTCTCACCCACTCTTTCCTACTTGGACTCAAATTTTAGACTTAAATAAATCAGAAGACGAGTTACTCAAAAGCTTTCA
>CAYIMI010000051.1:0-4841 GCA_964364445.1 uncultured Gammaproteobacteria bacterium | reverse complement strand
AACCTGATGGCTTCAAATTTATTAATGTGGGAGGCAATTAAGCTAGGTAAAAAATTGGGAGCGGAAAAATTTGACATGTGGGGATCGCTCGGGCCAAACTATGATGCAACAGACCCTTGGTCAGGCTTTACAAGATTCAAAGAAGGCTACGCCACTAAATTTACGGAGTTTGTTGGTAGTTACGATTTGGTAATAAATCCGATGCTTTATAAAATATATAATGCTGTTTATTCGCTCCGTGAAGTTTACTTAAGATTTAAGAGATAAATTATTCCTATCCGTCTCCCAATTCAATGGATTATCACGGATATATTGACGAATATAATATAATGATTTTTCATTTTTAATGATGTGATCGTAAAATCGTAATTGCCAATTAAATGAAATTCTATGGGAATTGGCATATTTTGTAACCGTCGATTTGAACGAACCAACAATATTGCCTAGGGTATTTTTGCATTCTGTAGAGACGGGGCATGCCCCGTCTCTACAATTTTTTTTATTTATAATTATTATTCCATGGACATGATTTGGCATAACCACATATTCATCCAATTCAACAAATGAAAAATGTCTTGGTATTTCAAACCAATATTTGTGAACGATTAATCCGATTTCTGACAAATTCATTTCATTATTGATAATTTCACCAAAATAATGGTTTCGTTCTTTTGTACAAATAGTAATAAAATAATATCCGTTATTTGAATAGTCCCAATTTGATAAACGTGATGACGAGATTCGATAAATATTTCGAAATTTATCTGACATATTTGTATGTTTGTAGAGACAGGGCATGCACCGTCTCTACGTTAAAAAAATACAGATATATAAATATCATGTCCACCGCTTATAACCTACAAAATGAAAGGATTAGATTGTCATAAAGTCAAATAAATGATGATAGACTATATGGTAATTTTAGACTTGATCCCCTTCTTCAAGGGGATGACAAACACGAACGATCGAACAATTTAACAATAAAACAATTATTTTGTATTTCCGCTTGAAAAGAAGAAGAATAAGAGGTAGAATACAAGCTAAGTATGAACAAAACCGAAAATTCTCAGGTTCATCAAATACAAAAAAATCTTTTAAAATTTTTAAAACATGTTGTTCTTTTTCCAATATATCTTATGACTGGATGCGGTAATGTTTTCGTTAATGGTCAAGTACTTGAAGTACATGATCATACAAATAAAAAAATGGTTGGTAATAAAACTTATGATGAAAAACAACATGGTGAAATATCTAATTGGTTAGATGAAGGAGATTTGATACCTGGTCTTCCTACTACAACTGATGGTAAAAAACCTGTTCATCGGCATAATGGCCATAATCTTGCGGAACCTCACGAATTTACCAATGAATGAATTATTTCCCCTTCAACGCTACTTTCAATACTTGATCCACGTGGTCGACGTAGTGAAATTCTAGATCTTTGAGGACGTTTTGAGGAATATCTTCCAAATCTTTTTTATTATCTTTGGGCATAATGACGGTTTTTATTCCAGATCGATGAGCAGCGATTATTTTTTCTTTAATCCCACCTATTTCCAAGGCTCGTCCTCGGAGTGTTATTTCTCCAGTCATAGCGACTGTGCGAATCGTTGGGGTTTTTGTTAGAGCCGAAATCATGGCTGTAGCAATAGCCAATCCTGCTGACGGTCCGTCTTTTGGTACTGCGCCTTCCGGAACATGGACATGGATATCAATTTTGTGATAAAAATCTTCTTTAAGTCCAAACTGTTTCCATCGTGGTCGGATGTATGATAAGGCCGCCTGACAAGACTCTTTCATCACGTCACCCAAATGACCGGTTAAAGTCAACCCGCCTTTGCCCGGCATAATGGCAACTTCAATAAACAATATATCTCCACCGGCTTGAGTCCAAGCCAGCCCAGTTGTAATCCCAACTGTATCTTTTGCTTCAATCATTGATGAAGAGAACTTGAAAGGTCCGAGATATTTTGGAATATCAGTCAAACCAATATCCTTATTTTTATATTTCTTTTCAATAATTTCGCGGGTTAACTTTCTAAAAATTGTTGAAATCTGACGCTCCAAATCTCGAACTCCGGCCTCACGGGTATATCTTCTGATAATTGTTTTGACAGCGCTATCTGTAATTGAACCTTCTTTATTGCTTAAACTGCTTGCGTCTAATTGCTTTTGAATCAAATGTGTCTTGGCAATATTAAATTTTTCATCTTCCGTATATCCCGGAAAATGAATTACCTCTAAACGATCCAATAGCGCATCAGGAACTGTGTCAAGGATGTTGGCTGTCGTGATAAAGAAAACATCGGATAGATCAAAAGGTACTTCAAGATAATGATCGGAAAAAGCCTGATTTTGTTCTGGGTCAAGTGCTTCCAACAAAGCTGAAGATGGGTCCCCTCGATAATCTTTACCAATTTTATCGATTTCGTCCAACATAAACACTGGATTTTTTGTGCCGGCCTGCTTTATTCCCTGAATCATTCGACCAGGGAGCGCACCAACATAAGTCCGACGATGCCCTCGTATCTCTGCTTCGTCGCGGATTCCACCTAGTGATATCTTGACAAACTTTCGTCCAAGTGATCTGGCAATTGATTTTCCAAGAGAAGTCTTTCCGACTCCTGGCGGGCCCACAAAACATAAAATCGTTGGCTGTCTACCTTTGATTTTGCCTATTTTTTCCTTCATCTTTCTCATTTCAATCACCGCTAGATATTCAAGTATCCTTTCTTTTATTTTTTTCAAACCATAATGATCTTCATTTAATATTTTTTCAGCCGCTTTTATCTCTATATTATTTGCCGACTCAACCGACCAAGGCAGATCAACTAACCAATCCAGATAAGTCCTGACATAGGATGCTTCTGGATTAAATTGAGACATCTGCTTCAAACGTTTTAATTCTTTTTCGGCTTTTTCTTCGACTTCTTTTGGCATCTTGGCTTTTTTGATTTTTTCCCGATATTCGGCAGTATCTTTATCTTCACCTTTTTCTCCAAGCTCTTCCTCAATCGTTTTCATCTTTTCTCGGAGTATAGACTCCTTCATACCTTTATCAAATTTTTTCTGGGTTTTTGAAGTCAAGCTAAATTCTATTTCCAGGACTTTAATTTCCCGGTTGACGAAGTCCACTTCCTTTTTCAATTTTATTTTTAAATCAGTTTCTTCCAGCAACATTTGCCTCTCTTGGGGCTTCAAATCAAGCACAACTGCAATTTGATGGGCAAAGTTGACAGGATTATCAGTATTAAGAATATTCATTAAGAATACGAAGTCGACCGTCTTACCTAAATTAATGGCTTTTTTTATTTGAGTTGAGATATATCTGATCATGGCCTTAATTTCGTCATCTTCAATTACTTTTTCCTTTATGACTTCAACCTTTGCCTCAAACCAAGAATCCTCTTTGATAAAAGATGTAATTTTTACGATCTCCATTCCTTTAACTAGCGCATTTATCTCGCCTTTATCTCCCGGAACGGTTTTATCTATGGTTGCCAGCACGCCTATCTGATAGAGTTCGTTACTTTTAGGGTCGTCTTGTGCAGGGTTTTTTTGCATTAAGAGAACAACTTTTCGGTCTTTACGAAGCGCCTCATTAATCGCAGCCACGCTTTTAGCCCTCCCAAATACTAAAACATTTTCTGTACCTGGAAAAACTATTCCATCACGTACTGGTGCAACTGGGTAAACGGATTGTCCTAACGCTCCAATTAAAAATGCCATATGTTTTAGCAGTATAACAAAGTAATTGCTAACTGTCAATACCTATTTTTAGAGGTTAACCCTATAGTATATGAGCCTTTTGTAATGCTCTAAACTTATATAATCGTTCAACTAACTTGGTCTAATTAAATAAATAATTTTGTAATTTTATCAAAGTCAATAAATCTTTTTTTATCAATCAAGGTATTCTCTTTGAGCTGTGGTATTTGATCAGTGTAGCTTGTCTGTTCCTTCTGATAAATAATACCCAGTGGAAATTTTTCCTCGTTCATTTCTAAACTTTTTTGCACGGCTAACTTAAAATCATCTTTTTTGTAATCTTTATCAAGTTTATAAACATTTTTAAGATAATATTGATAGGTATTAACCTTATTAAAGGTGACGCAGGGTTGCAGGATATTAACAACTGAAAAACCTTTGTGCTCTATTCCCGCTTTTATCATCTCAATTGTATGAAGTGCATCTCCGGCAAAACTTTGAGCAACAAAAGTTGCACCGGACGTTATAGTTAAAGCTAAAGGATTAATTGGCGTTTCCAATATTCCGGTTGGAGTTGATTTTGACCTAAATCCTTTTTGAGCAGTTGGAGCAGATTGACCTGTTGTCAAGCCATAAACCCCATTATCATGGACAATAACTGTGATGTCATGATTACCTCGGCAAGCATGGAGGAGATGATTGCCACCTTCGCCGTAGCAATCACCGTCTCCGACGATGGCGATTACAGGCATTTTATGATTGGCAATCTTGATACCAATAGCATTAGGAATCGCCCGACCATGAAGTGAATGGATAGCATAAGCATTCAAAAAATCGTTCATATTTCCGGAACATCCTATTCCAAAAACGGCCGCCACAGAAGAGGGGCTCAAACCTAACTGAACCAAAGCCTGCTTAATTGCAATTCCAATCCCCCAGTCTCCACAACCAGGACACCATGTGGGATTGTAGCCGGAAAAGTCTTGTATTGTGCTCATATTTTTTTAATAATTTCTTCTGCCGTAATTGGCCGCCCATCATATCTCAAAATTTTATTTTCTATTTCAATCCCTGTCTCCATTCTTAATATCTTTCCAAACTGTCCCCAAGAATTATTTTCTATTAAAACATAT
>CAYIMI010000050.1:0-6113 GCA_964364445.1 uncultured Gammaproteobacteria bacterium | reverse complement strand
TGAAAACCATATTTTAATGCTTATTGGTAGCCTTTGTCAATTGTGAAAAATTAATTGTCATTTAAAGCGTCAGGCCTTGACAAGAATAAGAAGAAGAAGTAAAATTGTAAAAAAATGCCAACAACAGTACAACCAACTAAAACTACACGGTTAAGACCAAGTAGGTTTGCTAAAAGTCTAACTGATAAATTAACAGAAGATCGCACTTATCCTTTTTATGGAAATTTAAGAGGACTGGCTCTTTTGGCAAGTCTTAAAGGAAATCTTAGCTTTAGAGGTTTAAATATTGTTCTAAAAAAATTAGAGGATAAATATAGAGAAATAAATGATCTATCTCGAAGTTAATTCTTTAAATCTCCCCCTCCAACTCCCTTAACAATTCTTTCGCCCTTCCGGAAACTCGCGATGGGGTGTTTATTTTATAGATAACGTACTGATCGCCTTTACGGTTAGATTGTGGGTAAGGAACTCCCTGGTCATGAAGTTTAACTGTTGTTCCTGACTGAGTCCCTGGTCTAATCTTTAATTTTATCGTCCCGCCTATGGTTGGCACTTCAACGACTCCGCCCAAAACAGCCAGTGAGTAAGAAATATCTTTTTCGAAATAAATATCCTGCTCTTTTCTAGTAAAATACGGGTGTAATTTAACTTTCACTTGCAGATCAAAATCAGAAAATCTTATCGTCATATTATTGTCTACTCCTGCCGGAATTTGAAAGGATTTTTCTTCACCTTTGACGATCATGGTTTTTTTTACTCCATGAACTGCTTCCTCGAAAGTTAGGGTAACTTCGTAGACATCACGTTGCTGTCTTCTTCTTCCACCTCGTGAGAATGGCGACTGAAAACCAAAGAACTGCTCGAAAATTTCAAATGGGTCAGAAAATCCACCAAAGTCGACATTCTCAAATCCCTGACTTGAAAATCCTCCAAAACCTTCGAAAGGATTACCGGTTGATTGTCCGCCACCACCACCAAATCCACCTGGTCCTCCCCGATTAAAAGCACTTTCCCCGTACTGATCGTACATTTCGCGCTTTTTTGAATCTGAAAGAACTTCGTAAGCTTTTGTTACTTCTTTAAACTTACCATTTGCTTCAGAAGTTTTGTTTCTATCCGGATGCCATTTTAAAGCTGCGCGACGATAGGCCGTTTTTATTTCTTGCCCAGAAGCACCTTTTGCAACACCTAGGGTTTCGTAATAATCCATATCAGTTCACCACTTCTCCTTCTTCAACCTTCTTACCTTTTTCATCTTTCTTTTCCTCATCAGGCTTCTTTTCCTCATCCGATTTTTTTTCTTCCGGCTTTGCCTGTTCTTTGTTATACATTGCCTGACCGATCTTAGAAAGCTCATCGGAAAGATCTTTGGTCTTTGATTCTATTTCATCTTTTGTTCCTTTTTCAATCTTTTCCTTTAACTCTTTGATCTTTTTCTCGACGTTTTCTTTGATGGTTTTATCAACCTTATCTCCACCATCTCTCAAAGATTTTTCCGAGACATAGATCATGTTATCAGCTTTATTTCTGACCTCAATCTTTTCTTTTTCCTCTTTATCTTTGTCAGCGTTTTTTTCCGCCTCTTCTCTCATTTTTTCGATCTCTTCTTTGGTCAGTCCGGTTGATCCCGTGATCTTGATCGCCTGGGATTTGCCGGTCGCTTTATCTTTTGCGGTCACAGTCAAAATCCCATTGGCATCTAGATCAAATGAAACTTCTATTTGAGGTACTCCACGGGGCGCTGGAGGAATTCCGTCTAAGGTAAATCTACCTAAAGATTTATTATCACGGGCTAAGGGTCTTTCACCCTGCATAATATGGATCTCTACCTGAGTTTGATTATCACCAGCGGTTGAAAATACTTCAGCTTTTGTATTTGGAACTGTAGTATTTTTCTGGATCAATGGTGTCATCACGCCACCTAGTGTTTCAAGACCAAGAGTCAATGGTGTGACGTCTAACAGAACTACATCTTTAGTCTCACCAGTCAATACGCCTCCCTGGATTGCAGCTCCAAGAGCCACTACCTCATCAGGATTAACTGATCGATTTGGTTCTTTACCAAAGAATTCTTTTACTTTTTCTATCACTTTTGGCATTCTCGTCATTCCTCCAACCAAGACTACTTCATCAATTTTTGAAACTTCTACTTTAGCATCTTTCAGGCAGGCTTTAACCGGTCCAAAAGTTTTTTCAATTAATTCGCCGATCAATGATTCAAGCTTATCTCTCCCAATCTTCATCACTAAATGTGATGGTTGACCATCTTTTACAGTTACGAATGGCAAATTAACTTCTGCTTCTTTAGAAGTCGAAAGCTCTATCTTAGCTTTTTCAGCTGCATCTCGAAGCCGTTGTAAAGCTTGAGGATCTTTTCTTAGATCCACTCCATTATCTTTTTTAAATTCATCAGCAATATAGTCCAAGATGACTTTATCAAAATCGTCTCCACCTAAATGAGTGTCGCCATTAGTAGCTTTTACTTCAAAGACTCCCTCGCCAAGCTCTAGGACGGTGATATCAAATGTTCCTCCACCCAAATCATAAACGGCAATTGTGTGACTATGTTTTTTATCCAAACCATAAGCCAAAGCGGCTGCTGTTGGTTCGTTAATTATTCTGACAACTTCCAATCCGGCAATTTCACCAGCTTGCTTAGTTGCTTGGCGTTGCGCATCATCAAAATAGGCAGGAACTGTGATAACAGCTTTATCGACTTTTTCTCCTAAATGAGCTTCTGCATCAACTTTAATTTTTTGCAAAATCATTGCAGAAATTTCTTGAGGAGTATAAGTTTTACCTTCTATCTCAACATCGGCCATTTCATCTCGACCTTGAACAATTTTATATGGCAACCATTTGGCATCAAATTTTACAGACTCATCCGTAAATCTTCGACCAACTAATCTTTTAATAGAAAAAACAGTATTTTTTGGATTAACTACCATCTGTCTTTTAGCCACGTCTCCAACAATTCTTTTAACAGGATCAACGACCGATGGAATTGTATTTCTTCCTTCTTGTGAAAAAATAACTTTTGGTTTTCCACCCTCCATTACTGCCACACATGAATTTGTTGTACCAAGATCAATCCCTATTATTTTAGCCATAATATTTTAAAATAAATTTATAATTTTTTGCTAACTTTTACCTGTGCTACTCTAATTATTTTGTCTTCAAACATATATCCTTTTCTCAAAACTTCAACAACTTTGCTGTCTTCTTTTCCAGAAACAATATCAATCGCTTCAGCAAAAACAGGATCAAAATCTTTATTCAACAGGTCAATTTCTTTTAGTCCTGCCTCTTTTAATATTTGTAAAAAATGATCTTTTGATATCTTCAATCCTTCATCTTTAACAAATAATTCAGCTTTTTCTAGATTATCCAAAAATGGCAAGATCTTTATCAATAAATTTTTATTAGCCATCTTCATCAATTCAAATCTTTCTTCTCCAACTCTTTTTTCTAAATTTTGATAGTCGGCAATCGCTCTTAAATATTTATTCTTAAATTCATCTACCTGTTGCTTTAGATTTAGCATTTCCAAATTCAATTTTTCTATTGCCAATTTCTCGGCCAAATTTCCTTGGTTCGGTTTATCTGTTTTTGTTTGTTTTTTGTCCATAATTATTAATTTTTATAATGCCTGTTCTTTCACTATTTCACTTAATAATCCTGAAAAATACCTAACTTGAGGAATAACATCGTCATATGACATTCTCTTTGGTCCAATTACTCCAATGATACCTTTAATTTTTGGACTCTCGAATTCTCCAAAGACTGAGGCGCAACAATCGAAGGCAGAGTCATGAAAATCTTCCTCGCCCAACATATAGTATATTTCATCCTCGAGTGAAAACATATCATTTAATATCTTTTCCCAAAAAGTCACTTCGTCAAGCCTTCCAAATAAAGATCGTGATAAATTTAAATCAAGAAATTCTGGTTCATTTAACAAATTAGCCATTCCGGAATAATAAACGTCGCCTAAATTTGTTGTGACTAAGGACAACAAACCTGTTTTTTGTGAAAGTACTTTTGTTGCCTGAGAAAGTAATCGATGAGCTTCTTTTCTTTCATCCCAAACACTATTTTTATAGGAAACTTCGTCAATCGTTGACATTTCCTTTTGCTTCATCAAGTGCTTGATGTAAAAACGAAAACCTTTTGCTGATGGAACCCGTCCTGAAGAAAAATGATTTTTCTTAAGATAACCTTTTTTAGCTAGCTCAACCATTTCGTTTCTAATTGTGGCTGGTGAGACACCAAGTTTGTATTTTTTTTCTAAAATTTCGCTCCCAACAGCTCCACCTGTTTCTGTATATTCGTGAATAATCACTTTCAAAATATCTATCTGTCTTTGTGTCAAATCTTCCATATTTAGCAAATATACTATACCTCTGCTAATGTGTCAAGAGCAATTTATTATTTACAATAATTCATTTAATTGCTCGCCAACCCCGTAGACTCGCTCCTCGGGAGTGCGAGGCTGTAAGCCTCCAGACCGAGGTAAGAGTTCTACTGGGGTCAAGGGGAATTTTTTTTGAAGAAATAAATAATTACGGTTTAACTTTTGGCGCTGGTATTCCAAACAGTTGATATTAGGATGATTTAGGTTGATAAGAAAGACGAAACTTGGTACGAAGAAACGACAGAAAATTGTAATATTTTGGTAGTAAAACTCCTGAAACCTCAAGTGGTGATTTTCCTCTTCGCTCATCAAATCTACTTTCCTTTAGGGAATGAAATCGAAATGAAAGTAAGAACAATTTTAAATATCTATTTAGGTTTTCTTTCTTTTTAAATCCTCTCATCAGTCTTAATCTTGGTTTAATACAACCATTAAAACACTCAAGTAAATTATTGTCTCGTCGCATGTTTGGATGGTCAAAGTGAGTCAATGTATATTTGAAATTATGAGCGAGTGATCGATAGGCTTTCATGAATTTTTCCGGATACTGATGAGTCGTACTTTGAGCATATGCTTTTAACCGATCAAATGCGGTGTATGCTTCTTCTTTCGATCCCGCATAGATTGTTTCTCTGAATAGTAATTGGAATGATTTAATATCATGTTTTTGATAGGGAGAAAGTTTTTTTGATATTCTGACACTTTTAACCGGAACAATTGAACCCATATGCAACTCCTTATGGAACACACAAGTTTGAAATGGCGTATTTGGTAAAAGGTGTTTTTTAGCCTCAAGAAGACCGTTATCTCCGTCACCATAAACTCCTTTAACATTTAATGTTCCAATTTTGTTAACTGCGTCGGTTATCAAAAACTCGTATTCTTTCTGAGTTTCTTGTTCTGCCCATTTTGCCGCAACAATATCAAATGTTTCCGGATCAAAACAAACCAGCAAAACAATCTGTTCTTTACCGTACTTGAACCAGACTCCGTCAAGGGCAAAGTAACCAGAGCGAACAGGATAAAATAGTCCGTCGATATCATCAAGTGTTGGTAATGCATCGGCAACCCATTCAATCATCATGAGTACAACTAATTTAGTAAGGATGTCATCTTTGTAAAACATGCGGATAATCGTAATAGTTGTGTTTAAGGATAAGCATTGAAGATATGTAAAGACAACGGTTTCGATAAATTCATCATCCCAATCACTTTCACCACTTGATGTCCGAAACAGATGGCCGTTTGAGCATTGATATCGTTGTACTGATTTTGTTTTCTTACCAGTAAATGTCATCACAACACGATTAATCATACCGTATTTACGAGACTTAGATGATTTACATTTTGGACAGACAACCATCCTTAAATGTAGTAAAAAATGAAGAAAACCAGCCGTTTCAGAAGAAAAGTAGTACTTTAGACTGTCGTAGAGGCTTAAAGTAGATTTTCATCAACCGTTTACGATACCAGCGCCCTTGAGCTTCACCTTGTCTTGTTGATGGTAATAACATGAAATGTATTTTACTTATTATTTTTATTACTTGCAATAGAATATTGTCATTTCAACAGGCTGAACTATTATTGTGTCATCCCCTTGAAGAAGGGGATCCAGGAAAGTCTGGATTCCCGCCTCCGCGGGAATGACAGGTAGATTATATAGCAATGATTATCTTAAATGCGGTCGTTCACAAGATAA
>CAYIMI010000049.1:0-6184 GCA_964364445.1 uncultured Gammaproteobacteria bacterium | reverse complement strand
TGGCAACCAAAAGATCCAGACGAAAACTACGTTATTATCCAATTCAAGATGCAACTTGCCGATGGAATTGATCCCTCAATGTTTTTACAAGGAGCCGCGTCAGTGGCCGCCGAATCCTCTACCGGTACCTGGACCAAGGTGGAAGACAGACCGGATTCGGGACTCAAAAAAGCCGATGAATTTAAGGCGATCGTCTTTGACATGGATGAAAAAAATCACCTGTTCAAAGTCGCCTACAAAACAGACTTGTTTGAGTATGATAACATGGCAGGATTTCTTGCCGGACCGGTTGGCAATATCGGCGGTATGAAAATGGTTAAAGGTTTACGGTTAATGGATATTCGTTTTCCGAAAGCTATTGTGATGGCATTTCCCGGACCGCGGTATGGAATTGCCGGTGTCCGCGATTTACTACAACAAGATAAAAAGCATCGCAACATGCCGATCATTGGTACCGTCCCTAAACCAAAAGTCGGACGAACCGCCCAAGAACAAGCCGTATTAGCTCACCGCCTCTGGACAGCTGGAGACGGAAGTTTTGACTTTATCAAGGATGATGAAAATTTGACGAGTCTATCATTTAATAGGTTTGAAGATAGGGCAAAATTAGTGCACAAAGTACAGCAGGAAGTAGAAAAACAAACAGGGTTTAGAAAATTATATCTATGCAACATTACCCATTCCAATTTTGACATCATGATGAAACGTGCTGATATGATCAAATCGTACGGCGGCCGTTGTATGATGCTTGATGTGGTGGCTTCCGGCGTTGGGGCGGTCCACACTATGCGTCTAAAAAATCCGGAACTGATCATCCATGCCCATCGGGCGATGCACGCATTCATAACGCGCGAAAGCGGCATTGGCATCAGTGGCAAAGGTGATATCAATGGTTTTAGCGTCTCGATGTTTATCCTCGCAAAGATCTTTAGAATGCTCGGGGTTGACAGTATGCATTCGGGTTCTCCCAAATCCAAAATGGAAGACTACGGAGAGGCAGAAGAAATAGGTGGCATTCTCACCCAGAATAAAACTGAACCAAATAAAAAATTTCATACTCTTGGACAAAACTGGTTTGGCATGAAAAATGTTTGGCCGGTAGCATCGGGAGGATTGCATCCGGGAGTAATGGATGTGGTGATTGCAAAAATGACCCCGGATTGTTATGTCCAACTTGGTGGAGGAGTTCTAGGACATCCCGAAGGAGGAGAACGAGGGGTCGAGGCGGCCTTGGAAGCAAGGAACGCCGTATATTCAGGATTAACCGTAAAAGAATTTGTTTCTAAAAATCCAAATAGCGCCCTAGCTAAAGCAGTCGAACTCTGGGGTACGGAACCGAAGATCGTTTATTAATGAACCTTCTTACCTTTTTCTTTAAGAATGAGCTGGTAATTTACCGCTTCTAGAAATCGCCAAGCAACAAGCAGTTGGGTTAACTCTGTTGATGAAACGACACCATTTTCTTTCTTCTTAGGAATCGTTTGGTGGTTAATCTTAATGGCCGTACAATTGGTAATGCGAGTTTCAAGCTCAGAAATACTATTCTTGGAGAAAGCGCCGTCTATATGAATGTCGACGACAGACTGTGCCCAATAACGACATGAAGTTGCGGCAAACAAAAATGGTGGTTTCTCGATGCTCATAATATCGGAGAGGTCAAAGGGAAATTTGAGCGAAGGCAGTTGTACAGGAGATGGTTTCATGATAAGTTCTACTTTGTAAAATTCTTGTGGTAGCGGATTACTAAAATCATATCGGGCAAATTGCTGCATTTTAGTGTTAAAGATCTTAATAACTATATCAGAATTGATTTTTTGAAAATCGATCCAACGTTTATATGCCGCCTCGCGGGCAAGCATTTCTTTTTCCAGTTTTTCCGCTCGGTGACCCCGCTTGGCCAAATCGCGGGCAAACTTCCATTTCCATTTGATCTCACGGCAGGGGTCGACAAAAATTTTAAGATCAAGTAGATCCAAAAATTCCGGATAAAGGGCATGAAGGCCTTCAATAATAATGATCGGGGCCGGTTTCACCTTTTTTGGAGGATCAAAATCTCCAGTAATATGGTTGTACTGGAGAATTTCCGCTATTTCATTATTTTTAAGCAGATGGAGATGTTTTCGCAGAAGTTCAAGTTTATTTGCCTCCGGGTCCAGTGGTAGTCTACCGCTTACCGTACGCTGTTCCCTATTTTCCTTATGATAACCGTCCATGGTAATTGTATGAATTATGTCTGGTCCTAAGATTCGGCGAATACCGTCGGAAAACACTGTTTTGCCGCTACCTGAATCACCGGCAATTCCGATGATAAAGGGGGTTTGGAGTTTGATCAACCGCGATTGCAGGAGCGAGCAGGAAACAATATTTTGGCTCATAAATCTTATCATAACAACCTTATGAATATATTTCAATAACCGTAAGCATGGACTTGATAGTAAAGTTTTGATTTAATATCATTAATAATGTAAAAGCGTAATAATATATTATGAAAATAAATTGGAAATATCAAATTAGGCAGTATGGGACAGCACTTATGGTAGCTATACCTTTATTTGTGATCTTATCTGTATATCTTTTCTATCGTCGGGGATACTACGATTTATACATAGCCAATAAAATTTTTGCTGGCGTATCAGCTATCGTTTTTGGAATTATTCTGCTTATTGGTTTATTGAGCCGTTTTTTTTCTTTTTTTGACCGCGATGTTCAGTACCGGAAAGAATTAGGTATAGTTGCCTTTTTTCTTGCTCTTACTCATGGAATTGTCTCCCTCTTTTTTCTGCCGTCAAGGTTTCCTTTGTCTGGATTTTTAAAAACACCTAGCTGGCCATTTGTTTTTGGTCTTATGGCCGTTATCATTTTAATCGCGATTTTTTTTATATCAAATAACCGTGCTATGATTGTCATTGGTCGTGAAGGGTGGTGGAAACTGCAAAATTGGGGAATACGTTTTATTTTCATTCTTATCTTTCTTCATGTTTTTGTTATGAAGTGGGATGGTTGGGTAAAATGGTACAAAGTCGGCGGAAGCAGTGACCTTATACATCCGGAATGGCCCGGGGCTGGACTTCTCGTCGGTTGGTTCATGGCGTTTGTGGTTCTAGTGCGTCTATCTGAATTTATCAATCCAAAATTTGGACGGGTAGCATGGTATGCAAGTATTGTTGTCTTACCAGTCATTTATATTGCAACTTTTTGGTGGGGAAAACAATTTATTAAGTGATTACGGTTGCTTATGAACTTATTTCTGCTATACTTGACTCCAGATAGTAAGTTTCGCTTTTAAATTTTTAAACAATTTTTAAGTTCTTCTTCATTATTTTTAGAAGAGCTTCGAGCTCTTACATCTAGTTAATAATTTTTTATTTATTTTTATGTATACAAGACATTTCCAGACATCAAGTCGGTTCAGTCGTTTTAGTAGGCCTGCAGGCAATTCCCGTTTTAGCGGTGGCCGTGGCCGTGGTCGAAGCATGACCGGTGGCAATATTCACGAATTTATTCGCAGAGCTAATGTTAAAAGTACTCAGGTCTCCCCTGCTCAAGTAGTTAATGAGGTTTTATTTTCCAGTCTTGATCTGCCAGAAACACTAAAAGCAACTATTGCCCGTCATGGTTATGTTAATTTGACCCCTATTCAGGCACAAGGTATTCCAGCAATTAGAGCTGGTAAAGACGTTATAGGGATTGCCAACACTGGGACAGGGAAAACGGCTGCCTTTTTAATTCCATTGGTCGAAAATATCTTAAAGGATTTTAACTACAAAGCTTTGATAATCAGTCCAACTCGTGAACTTGCTTTGCAAACTCGGGATGAACTAAGAAAATTTTCCGGAAATATGCCAATTTTCAGCACATTATGTATCGGGCAATCTTCAATGCAGATGCAAGTTTCTCAATTAAGACATAATCCTCACGTTGTGGTTGGGACACCTGGGCGTTTGAAAGATTTGATTAATCGTGGCGTTTTGAAATTAGGCATGTTTAAGATGATCATTCTCGATGAGACTGATCAAATGCTAGATATGGGATTTATACATGACATTAAAGAAATCATTTCATATTTACCAGCTGACCGACAGTCATTATTTTTCTCAGCGACTGTATCCCCGGCTATCAGTTCATTAATTTCATCTTTCGTAAAAAATCCTGTCACTATTTCGGTTAAAACCCAGGAAACACTAACCAATATTAAACAAGATTTGGTTAGATTGGATAAAAAAATCGGGTCAAAAATGGAAAAACTTTCTTCGCTTTTAAAGCAGGAAGATTTTAAAAAGGTTTTAGTTTTTGGTCGAACTAAACATGGAGTGGAGCGAGTAGCGAGAGACTTATTTCAAAAAGGATTTAAAGTGACATCAATTCATGGAGATAAAGCTCAATTTCAACGTCAACAGGCAATTCGCATGTTTAAGGAAGATGTTGTCTCGATCATGGTGGCGACTGATGTGGCGGCACGAGGCTTAGATATTGCCAACGTCACCCACGTCATCAACTATGACATTCCCCAGACTTACGAAGATTACATCCATCGTATCGGCCGCACCGGTCGGGCAAATCTAAGTGGGACTGCCTTGACGTTTGTGGAGGAATAAGCAAATTCTTATTTGCTATACTTTCCTTGACGTGAAATTATACAATTAATATATGAACTGGCCAATCGTTGCAGTTGTAGGAACACAATTGCTTTTTACTACTAGTGATTTATTAGCAAGAGGAAACATGCCAAAGCAGGGTTTTGTTTTAAATACCTTTTTAAGTAGTTGGTTTTTAGTTTATTTCATAATAAGAATCATTGCCATGTTTGGTCAACTTTACGTTTTTACAGCCATTAATCTTGGAAGGACGATGGGTCTCTTTGGTGCAACATCATTAGTACTTTCAAATTTATTAGGATTTTTAGTTTTAAAAGAAGTTTTATCTCCGGGTCAATATATTGGGATTGTTTTTGCCATTACTTCTTTTCTTATTCTATCTTTGACATGATTTTATTTAGCTTCATAATGATTAATGGTCTATCGTCAAAATAATCCTTTTCCAACAATCTAAAATACTACTTTTGTAGGTTATAAGCGGTAGACAAATAAAAACTTCTTGTTTATTATTTTTTTGATGAATATTAAATTTAATAAACATCAATTAGATAGGCTTTCAGAATACATTTCTAATATTAGTTTGATATTTTTTGCCTCAATAATATCTCCGTTTTTTTCTGGAGGTATGGTAAACTATTTTGTAATCCCGGCTGGAATGACTTTAGCAGTTGGGTTTCTTGTTATTAGTTTATCAATTATAAAAAAATGAATTTAAGCTGGCTTCAGACATTTTACATAGTTGGAGCGATTTGTATGTTGGCGGTAGCAATTGTCCTATATCCTACTTTGAGAGATAAAAATAAGTAAATTTTAACTATAAAAAAATAATCAGAGCTGGAAAGCTAAGATGTCTTCAGGCCTTTGATATAATTTGATAATGATCAAACTGATAATTTTTGATTGGGACGATGTTTTAACAATTGGATCAAAAGAAGGCTACTTCGCCTGTTATCATAAAGCAATTAATAGTGTTGGTGTTTATTTGTCGTCTGAAGAAGAATATAGACGGATCGTTTTAAAATGGGGCAAGCACTACCGAGAAGAGATGAAAGAACTATTAATTGAACACCCAGAATTGGTTGATCAAGCCTGTTTAGTTTGGGAAAAAGAATTTTGGGGAAATACTTTTCTAAACTCTTTAAAAATGATTAATGGGACAAATGAATTATTACTTCGTTTAAAGGAAAAATATCTGCTTGCGATTGCTACTGGAAATGAATTAAAAATGGTTCAAGAAATTATAATGCCCCATTTTAAAATTCCTTCTGTTTTTTCAGAATTTTTAAGTTCTTGTGATATAGCTGACCCCGAAAAAATGAAACCCCATCCTTACATGATTAAAACGATTATGGATAAATTAAATGTTTTACCAGAACACACTGTTTTTATTGGAGATGCAGCTGGAGATGTTAAGATGGCAATGAGCGCTAAGGTAATGTCGATAGTTGTTTTAACCGGTCAACTAAATAAAGAAAAGGCTTTGAATCTTGGTGTCAAAAATATCATTGATAATGTTACCCTGATAGAAAATTGTTTAAACAAAATTGCATAATTTGTTTATGAAAAAAGTTAAAGCCATACTTTGTGAT
>CAYIMI010000048.1:0-6466 GCA_964364445.1 uncultured Gammaproteobacteria bacterium | reverse complement strand
GGGTTCCCACGGAGAAATAAAATTTAGTGTCACGCTTTTACAGCCTAGACCATTGTATATCTAGCCGATTTAGTACTTCCAATTTTTTTAATTAACCCCTTCTTTATCATATCCTGAAGATCCCGCAAAACTGTATCTTCAGACACATCAGGAAAAACATCTCCAAAAGACTGATTTTGAATATAGCCTATTTCCTGCAAGTATTCGATCATCTTCATCTGACGCTCTGTCAAAAAAATCTGTTGGCCACCAAATTTTTCTTTTAACTTTACATCTTTAGATAATTTTAAAATTTTTTCCTTAACTTTTTCAAATTCTATTCCTGCCCCAGATGTAAAGTACTCCAACCAACTACTCACGTCACCAGCTGAAGCTTTCTGTAAGTTCTGATAATAGGTAATCGCATCTTTGTCATAATATTCTTCTAATGAAAAAAACCGACGGATATCATAACCACCTAAAAATAAAATTAAAGTGGCAAGTACTCGAGAAACTCTACCGTTACCATCCAAAAATGGATGAATTCGAACCAACTCATGATGAGCAATTCCCGCCTTTAAAACCGGGTGTAATTTATCTTTATCGTCGCGATTCAACCAATAAATAAACTCACGCATTAAAAAAGGTACTTCAATCGGTGGAGGTGGTCTGAAAGTTACCTCGCCATTGGCAGAATTTCTGATGATTACCTGTTTTGTCCTGTACTCACCTATTTGCTCGCCCACTAAAATTTTGTCAGTCAAAATTCGATGTAATTTTTTGATTATTTGCTCAGAAATTTTGTCAATTTTTTTATTTGCTTCATCATCAATAAATTCAATCACTTTTCGATAATTAATAATTTCTTGAATGTCACGTGGTCTGCCAATCACGTCTTTTCCCATCAAAATATCTTTAGCGTCATCCTTATGGAGATTATTACCTTCGATATGAGTGCCATGATAAGCAGATCTGATTAAAGCTTCTTCTTTAAACTGCTTTTCCCAAAGAGGCAGTAAGGGCGAATGTTTAATAACTTCCTCAGAGGCTTCTATTTTGGAGATATTGTTTAATATTTTATTAGTAATAACAAAAGTAGGATTGAACATAGGATAATTATAGCTTATAATTTCTTCATGGTCCAAGCTTTTACCATTGATTCTAATAGTTTTCCGGCTGCAAAAGTGACAAGTATTGGTCAGATTGTAAACTTAGCACTTCCTTTAGCAATGATGGGGGCCGGACTGATTTTTTTAGTAGTTACCCTTAAAGCCGCTTTTGATATTTTGAGAAATGGCGATAACCCAGATGCTCTTAAAAAAGCTTATAGCTCTATATTTACAGCTGTCATTGGTTTATTTATCGTTGTTGCTAGTTATTTAGTAATTCGATTATTAGGAGTTATTTTACCAAAATGAAATTTTTAGCTGATGCTACAACTGACCTGTTTGGCGGTATCTCTCCACCGGCCGCCATGAATCTTGGTGGCTCCGATCCTGTGCAAGGGTTGGGTGATTTTATTGGCTTTGGTATTCAGATGTTTATTATGCTCGCTGGATTTTTTTTAATTCTTTATTTACTTTGGGGAGCCTTTGATTGGATTTCTTCAGGTGGAGAAAAAGAAAAAATTGCCAAAGCTCAAAGTAAGATCACTAATGCTGTCATTGGAATAGTCTTGGTCTTCGTGGTCTTGACATTATTTAATCTGTTAGCTGGAAGGATTTTAGGAATTGTTGAGACGGATGAAAATGGTGGTGGATTTAGACTGAAGTTGCCTACTCTCGGACAATAAAAGCCCATTCATTATCACGCAAGGAATCTTCTCTTCAGCCAATCTCAAGCATTCTTGAACCTTACCTCTCATACCCCCAGAAGTGTCAATCATTTTATTATCGTAAAATATATCATCAAACTCAGCAATGTTTGTTTCATTTATTTTTTTAATTGTCTTTCCTTTGTTATCTAAAACACCATTTGTGGTTCCACAAAAAATTACTTTTTCAATATTGTGACCTTTATTTTTTAGATCAATCGCCATGTCAACTAAAAACCTATCCATTGAAAGAATTGAAATTCCTCTAATTTGATCTTCAACTAAATCTGCATGAAAAACAGGAGTGATGTTTTTTTCCAACAATAAAACAATCGAATCATGAAGCAATGAAGTCATTTTTCCATTTTTGTACTTGACTATCTTCGAAGGTTCAGCTGACTCAGCTTTTACTCCTGCTTTGTTTAATGAGTCTACAACAATATTGTTAATGTTTTTAACCGCTTCTTTGATAAAAGGCAGCCCTTCTTTTAAATTATTTTCATATTTTTTAGCGACCGGATGTCCAAATCCCCCCGCCCCTGTAGCTATAATGAGACTGACTTTGTCCGCCGTAGCTTTAGCGAAGGAGGATTGCAACTGCTTTGCTAAATTTTCTATAGTATCATATCTCGCCACATTAACTTTACTTTTATCCGTTATCAACGACCCACCAAATTTGATTAAGATTAGTTTTCTCATTGAATAAATTTACTCTATCTTGTAAATCTTGCTCCCCTGCAGAACATAAATTAAATCTTTATATATAATGATGTCCATTCCTGTAGATAAAATCTTCGAATTTACCTGCTCTTGATAGTCGCCGTTCTTGCCCATTATGTAGACCGTTCCCCTACTTTTATCCCAACCATATATTTTTTCTAAATCTTTGTTTGTAATGATTTTGGTTATATTGATGTTATCGTCCGGCAAATTAACTTTAAATCCGTCACGTAGACCAGAAGTATATTTGAATAAAACTGAATCTCCAGCCAAATAAACCGATCCGTCAATACTCAAGGAATTAACGGTCGATAAATCAACAGACTGACCAGATTGAAAGTAAGAATTCTTACCACCAAACCCAGACTCCGCAACCATATATTTCCAAATTTCGTCTTTTCCCTGATCTAATAAATAAATATTTCCATTAAAAACTGCCAAGTCAACAATCTTTCCCCAATCCTTATCATCTTCTATTATCTTCTTTGTTTTTCCATCAATTATTTGATAAACGCCTGCGCCTTCAACATAAAAATATTTATTTTCTTCAAACAAAGCAATGAGAGTTGATTTTTTTATTTCATTAGATTGATCTTTATCTAAAGATTTTTTTTCCAATGAAAGCTCATATAAAATCTCCCTTGCCCTATCACTAACTAGAATGCGGTCGTCCATAAGATAAAGCTTATCTCCTTTTGCATCCTTATCATCAACTGTTAAATCAAAAAATTCTATATATTTTTTTTCCTCTTTCTTCAGAATTTTATTCTCGCTATCAGAAATCATTTTTTCTAAGCCGCTTGATTCATAATTCTTAGTACTTAATTCTTGTTTAAGCTTATTTGCTTCCACTTTACTATCCGCAATCAAACTCAGCGCGCTTGACATATTTAAGAAAGAAACTTCTTCAGCTTGACTTAATTTTTGTCTGATTAAATCTTTTGTTAAGCTAATTTTTTTCTGGTTATTTTCACTTGATCGACGCATGTACCCAAGCCCCACGCTCCAAAAAAGAATTACTCCAAGAATAAAAACTGTAATAAACGTCAGGGTTTTTTGTTGACCAAAGCGGAGATAAAAATCTTTTAAATTTAATAATGGATTTACTTTAAACTTATTCGGAAGTTCAAAAAAATCATTAGCCGATTTTATCTCTTCTTCCATTTTATTTAGTTTTATAAATAAAGCCGCTGTCCCTTGATCGTCTTTTGCAATTAATTCCGGAGTTATCTCATCGATTACTTCTGAGATTGGCCTGTGATCAAATTTTTTGTTTAATTCGGATTCTTCGCCTACCAGCTTCATAAACCTATTAGAAGTAAATACATACGCATCCTCCTCAACGATGTATCCTGACGCAGTTTTATCACCCTCAATAAGAAGAACTAATTTATTATTTCGACGTATATAAACACTACCTTGATTAACTGTCTTTAAATAAAAGATGTTTCCTTTCAAGTAGCCCACAGAAAGAGAGAATCCTAACGGAAGATTTTTCTCCCTAATAATGTCTGAAATAAAAGAATCTAACTGCTGTAAATTATCAATTTTAATTGAGCTGATTTTTTCTCTAATATAGGAAGTTATCTCTCTCCCTTTATCAGGCGTAATGCCCGATTCAATTTCAATCGTTAAAAATAAATTATTTTCGTCGACAAAACCAGAAAATCCATCATCTTTTTCATTTCCTAAGTAGAAACCAATATCCTGCTTAAACATACAGTTATATTATGAATATTGATAATATTACTACTGTCAATATAATCAAAGAGACTGTCACTTGCAATGAAGTCACAAAAAGTATAAACCAGTTGTGCTCATCCTGGAGGGTTTTATCCATAATCCTCACCTGCTTAGAAACAACCAAAGCATAGAGATAATAAAAAATAGCAAAAAGTACAATAATAACCTTGAAAAAAATATCTTTAAGTTCCATGTTTTTTACTCAATAATTTATTAATTATTTGGACTGCATCGGACGGATGAGGAACGTTGAGAAATTCAACATTAGCTTCCGTACCAGCCGTTTGGATAAAAATTGATCCGTAGTCAAAAAATGACTCTACATATCCTCCACTTTTAACAGTTGTATCTTCTATTCTTCCGAGCTGAGCATTAGTAATTTCCTTATACAAAACCGCATAAAAATCAATATCAATTATTCTTTTACTAGTAACTATTCCAACATTAAAATACCAATTCAAGATATTGAACCAAATATAGCTAAAAATAAAAGCAATAAAAAATAAATTAATTACAAATATTTGCCCTATATTAAAAATGTTTTGAGGAATAAAATTTAAAACAAAAAGCAGAATAATAAAAGCTATTGAGGTTAGAATCCAGTCGATTTGGGTAAAAGGATGGCTGCGAAGTAATAAGTATATTTTTTCACCATCCTCTTGAGTATCAAATTTAGTCTGAGGATTAAGGCAGTATGAATAGAAAGCTGAGCTTTTTTTATTATTGTTTTCCATCCTTATATATTATATACTATAAACCGTCCTGGTTACTTGAGCGACTTGGTCCCACCCTTTTCCATCCCGAACAAGGTCGTGAAACGAGTCAGCGCCAATGATACTCACATCGAAAGATGAAGGGAAAGTAGGTCGTAGCCGGGGCATTTTTTTTGGGGAAAAAATTAGGATTTAAAAACTACTTTTTTCGGAATCTCAAAAATTGTCTTATCCTTAATACCCCCTCTTTTGCAACTCTTTAAAACTTTTGCCAAGTCAATGTCTTTATTCTTTATTTTATCCTTAATTAAACTATTATGAAGTAAATCATCGATACTTAAAAATCCTAAATAATTTTCTGCCATGTTAATATAATTTGATAAATCACATTTCTTTTCCCCATTAAATTTTCCAGTCTCCCAGATATAGAGGCAGTCACCATTTAATAAATAATGTGTTGATTTATTTTTTAGTAAAACTTTTTTGTCTTGGATAAATAAATTTTCACAAATAATTGGCCCATTAAGATCAAATTTAAATTCCGCCTTAATCGTTGGAACAACTGTTGGGGTTATTAAATTATTTGTTATTGAATTTTTTGGTTGATTAAATTTAAAGAATAACGCAATAACTAGGATAAATATAGGAATAATTAAAACGACCTTAGAAACATATGAGAAGAAACTGTGTAGAGATTCATTATCAGTAATATTTGATTTCATAAATTTTTTATTCACCCGATTCAAGTTTCTTTAACTGTTCCAACTCCGGAAGTGTCTTTCCTACTATCCCTTCTAGATCTCCGTGCATACCAAGAAGATTATCTTTAATCAAAGAAATGTTTTTTTCTTCCCTAGCCCATTTATGAGTAAACCAGTCTTTTTCTTTTTGTAATTCCTGGTTGAGCCCTGAATATGATTCGTAGATTGCTTCTACTCTTTGCTTAAACTCTATACTGGTTAGGTAATTCCATAATATTTCTTTCTTTTCTTGCTTACCCTTATTGGCTGAGCGAACACCAAATACTTCTATTAAATTGTTTCTGAGAGATATTGCCGCTCCAATTACCGTTTGATAATCTACCACCCAAATCCCATCTTTGATACCAAAATTTTTTATCCCCTGCGGCATAACCTGCGTCACAATAATAGCCAGTTCTGCTTTTATTTCTCTTTGGTCCTGTTTGAGTTTCGAGATCCAGCCCTCGGTCCATGACTTAGTTCTTTTTGATTCCCATAAAATCGTTCCACATTCTTTTCCAGCATTATTTTTTACCGTCTGAACCAAATCGGCTCCCCTTATTCCCTTGGGGACGTCGGATATTAGATCATAGGGAAATTCTGTCCCTAATATTTTTTTTAATTCGTCTTCCAGGACTTCCCCTTGAGTTTGCTGAGAACCCTGTTCAAGTTTGCGCTTATATTCCTCAACCATTTTCATGGCGTCAGAAATTTTTTTATCTTTTTCCAGGATTTTCAATTTATTTTCATCGTCAGAT
>CAYIMI010000047.1:0-6477 GCA_964364445.1 uncultured Gammaproteobacteria bacterium | reverse complement strand
TTTCGGCATAACTTTTTGCGTCGACTTCTCCACCCCATTCACTTCCGTGATTTGGTTCGTTAAATAAAATTATGTAACGATTTTTGACCACCCAGTTAAGGGAATCAAGAAAATTAACCCATTCTTGAGCGTCTTTTGTTTCCGGACGTCTCCAGTTTTCTCCTTCAGCAGAAGTCGCTAAACGGATTATTGGAATAAGATGAAGTTTGCGTAAATTATCAAATATCCCCTGCCATTTATCTTTATTCCTGTCTTTTTCTTCTATTATTAAGGTCACATAGCCCCAATCACCTCCATTAGAATTGACGAGTTCCCTAACTTGAGAAAATTGTTCAGTATTTGGTTGGGCAAGGGACATACCGAATTTGTTGTTAGGAGGAGTAGCGGCAGAAACTGAAAAAGGAAGAATAAATATTATATAGAGTAATATTGTCATCCCCGTGAAAACGGGGATCCAGGAACGTCTGGATTCCCGCCTCCGCGGGAATGACACTGGTTTTATTTTTGATTTTTGATATGTCATTTTGACATTTGATATTTGTTATTTGAAATTCAATTGATGTTTGTTATTTGTGATTTGTTATTTTTTTACCTCGACAGTTATTCCCGCCTTCTTAAGTAGCTCTATTCCTCCCAAATCATGATGCTCTACTCTACAGACGACTCTAACAATTCCCGCATTGGCAATTATTTTTGCGCATGAAGAACATGGATTGGCAGTCGTATAAAGAGTGGCTTCACTGGTCGAAGAACCATGAAGAGCCGCCTGAATAATGGCGTTTTGCTCAGCATGAATGCAGACACAGCTTTCTTCATATTCATAACCCTTGATCTCGCCCTTATCTCGTCTTTGGCAACGGAGGCAGCCTCCCTCACTACAATTTTTGATCTTGTGAGGAGTACCGTTATAACCGGTTGAAATAATTCTAAAATCACGGACAATTATTGCTCCAACTTGACGACGCGTACAGTCGGCTCTCGTTTTTGCCACATCCGCCATCATCATAAAATATTCATCCCAGGTAGGTCTATTTGTTTTTATTTGCATAGGTTAATTATAGTCGTAGTGGTGTGATTTATCACAGATGAATCGTTCCACTACTATTTATTGATAGTCGAAGTTATTAGAATTACTAGTCTTCCAAACTCAATTTTCTTCTTTGCTTCCCTCATCACCATTCCGACTAAAAAATTTATCACATTTGTTTTTCCTGATTTAAAATCGGCAACGGCTTTTTGATTAACTGACAAAACTTTATCAATAAAAACTTTTAGTTGTTCATCGGTAATCTCATCAACAGTTACTGATTTTTTATAAGTATTAATTACTTCATCAACATTATTTACAAACAAATCTATCATTAATTTTTTATTTGCTACAGCGTTAACGAACTTATTTACATCCAGTTTTTGTTTTGAAATGCCGGAAAATATTTCGTCGATTTTTTTAGATTCTTCAGCCGTTTCAAATAATAGCTCAGTAATTTTCCTGTCAACTTTATAATTTTTTTCCCAACGGGCAAAAATTGTGTCAATTAACTCAGGAACTTCTGATTTAATTTCCCCAAACCATTTATCATCAAACCTAATTGGAGGCAGATCTGGGTCAGGAAAATATCTATAATCAGCAGCGTTTTCTTTTGATCTTTGGGTATAGGTAATATTTTTTTCAGAATTGTAACCCCTCGTTTCCTGATCCGGCGTTTTCCCAGTCTCTAAAATTTCTTTCTGTCTCTCAATTTCATACTCAATCCCCCGCTCTAGAAACCTAAAAGAATTAATATTTTTTAGCTCTACTTTATAATTAGGTAATTTCGTTTCCCCTTTCTTTTGAAGAGAAATATTGGCTTCCAACCTCATCCCTCCTTTTTCCATATCACAGTTTGAAATATCCAAGTAACGAATAATTTGGCGGAGTTTTTTTGCGTACTCTTTTGCTTGAGCACTGGAATAAATTTCCGGCTCAGTGACGATCTCAATCAAAGGAACGCTTGATCGGTTAAAATCGATTAAAGACACAGGTCGGGGAAACCCCGACCCTACAGAAATTGTTTGATGTTGTAATTTTCCTGTGTCTTCTTCGAGGTGAACTCGAGTTATTCCAACCGGTCCAAACGATGTCTCGACTTTTCCGTCGTAACAAAATGGAAGATCATACTGGGAGATCTGATAACCTTTTGGCAGGTCGGGATAAAAATAATGTTTCCGGTCAAATTTAGAAAATAAATTTATTTTGCAACCCAAAGCTAGTCCTAATTTTACCGTCCATTCAATCGCTTTTTTGTTAGCGACCGGCAAAGCTCCAGGTAATCCTAAACAAACCGGACAAGTATAGATGTTCGGCTTTTCCGCATGGAATGGATCGTTCTTACATCCACAAAACATCTTTGACGCCGTTTTAAGCTCAGCATGAACTTCCATTCCAACGATGACTTGATAATCACTCATATTGTTATTTCATCCGCAATATTTGTTAAAAATAATTTTTTAATTTTTTTGATGTCTCGTGTTTGAGCCAATATCCACATCAATTTTGTCGACGCCGCCTCAATAGTCATGTCTTCACCTGAAATAGCCCCTGCTTTTAATGCGTCCTCGCCGACCTTATATAGCTGCATTCTAGCAACTCCATTAATACATTGACTCAAAATTACAATTGGTAATTGATTATTAATTGCCTTAACTATAAACGGTAAAAGATCATTTGGGACATTTCCGGCTCCAAAACCTTCAAAAATCAGTCCGTGGGCATCAGTACTGATAATATGTTCTAGATACTTCTGAGATAAACCAGGCGTTATTTTAATAACGACAACATTTGGGTTGAATGTCAATAATGATAATGATTTATTAATCTTTTGTTTATATGATGAAGTAATCAAAGGTTCAAGCGAAATAGTCCCTAGAGGTTCAACCATTGGACTATCAAAAGCGTCTAAAGTTGATTCACTAACTTTTGTTGATCGATTAGCTCTTAAAATTTTTGGTCCAAATACGATGGAAACTCCGGTATTAAATTTTGATGCCACTATCACCGAGTTGATTAAATTGTTTGTGGCATCACTTGGAATATCTGAAATTGGCTTTTGAGAGCCAGTAAATACAATTGACTTACTAATATGGTTTAGAGCAAATGAAACTGCTGAAGCTGAATAAGCCATTGTATCTGTTCCGTGAGTGATGACAAAACCGTCATATTTATCTTTATTATCAATAATTGTTTTGGCTAAAATTGTCCAAAAAGAAGGTTTGATATTTGTGCTATCAACGTTAGCAAGTTGAATAACTGAAATATTTACCAACTTATTTAACTCCGGGACAAAATTCAGCAAATCTTTAACATTAAAAAAAGGTTCTAAAACTCCTTTTTTATTTCGTTGCATCGTAATCGTTCCTCCGCAAAATATGATGCAAATTTTTTTCATTTTTCGTTTTTCAAAATTGTTGGTAATCTTTTATGCCAATCGGTTTCTTGTTGATAAAGATATCCAAAGCAAAAAAGTTCGCCTTCTCCAAATTTTTTTCCAACAATCTGCATACCGACCGGTAATCCTTCGGCAAAACCGGCTGGAATAGATAAACTTGGTGCTCCGACTAAACTGATTGTCCCGGTATAGAGGTCTTCCATTAAATTCTCTAATGGGTCATTGATCAACTCTCCAATTTTTGACGGCAAGCTGGGATTGACAGGTGCGAGCAAAACATCGCAAGTTTTCAAGGCTTCGTTATATTCTTGTATAAGAATCGTTCTTAATTTTTGAGCTTTTTTGTAGAGTTTATCTGAATAACCGGCTGATAATGCATAAGTACCAAGTAAAATTCTTTTCTTTGTCTCTTCCGAAAATAATTCCCGTGCGCCTCCAAATCTGAAGCTGTCATAACGGCCAAGATTAGAGCTGGTTTCGCTTAGAGCAATAAGATAATAGATAGAAACTCCATAAATAAAGTGAGGCAAGCTAACTTCCTGAATTTTTGCACCAAGTTTTTCAAAAACTTTTGTTGCCTCAATTATTACTTTTTTTACTTTTGGGTCAAGACCTTTTCCAAAAAATTCTTTTGGTAAACCAATTATTTTTCCTTTGATTGGTCTCCCAAGAAATTGACTATATTTATCAACCTTAACTCTTGAGCTTGTTGAGTCAAGAATATCTTGACCTGCCATTATTTCAAGGAGGTGACTTAGGTCCTCAACGGATTTGGCCATCGGACCAACCGAATCGAGAGATGAGGCGTAGGCAATGGCTCCAAGTCTCGAAACCCTACCGTAGGTCACTTTTAATCCTGATATATTACATGCGCTAGAAGGGCTTCTGATTGAGCCACCGGTATCTTCGCCTATTGAAAATGGCACCATCCGAGTTGAAATAGAGATTGCCGAACCACCTGACGATCCACCGGGAATTCGCTGCACATCCCAAGGATTATGAGCCGGTTGATAATCAGTATTTTCGGTTGATCCTCCATGCCCCCAAGCATCCATATTATTTTTTCCAACCAAAATCGATCCGGAATTAACTATTTTTTTATAAATTTCTGAACTATAAGGAGGTAAAAAATTATCTAATATTTTATTTCCCGCTGTAGTCCGAAAATTTTCCGTGCAATAAGCATCTTTTATCGAGAAGGGCAAACCGTAAATAATTGAGGAGTCTTCTTTTCTGGTCCTATCTTTTTTTTCCGCTTCTTTTAATGATTCATTTTTTTCTCTGATAGTTATAAAACTGTGAAGATTAGAATCAAATTTTTCTATCTTAGAATAAGATTCTTTAACCAAATCAACACTACTTATTTCTTTCTTCTTAAGTAAGTCTGACAATTCTTTAATTGATTTATCGATTAACATATTAATCTTCTTTTAAAATTTGCGGAACTAGAAAATACCCATTACTTGTGTTTTTGCTATTTTTTAATGATTGTTCTTGGCTCAACGATGGCTTTATTACGTCTTCTCTAAAAACATTGCCCTCGTCAGATACTCGCGATGTTTCGGGAATATCCTCCACATCAAGATTTTTTATTTCATCCATATATCCCATCACTGAAGCAAATTCTCCTGCATATTTTTCTTCCTGTTCTTTTGTAAGGTTAATTTTAGCTAGTTTAGACAAACTATTGATCAAATCTTTTGATATTTTTACCATGGCTATATTTTACACCAAAGCTTAAGAAGTTTTATAACCTATTTTACGGAGAAATTCTTTTCTTTCTTTTTCTTGGACTTCGTTTTCTACTCCAACCGGAGATTCACCATCAATTACTCCTATTATTCCCCGTCCTTGTTCAGTTTCGGCAATAATTGCCTCTGTTGGATTGGCGGTCGCACAATAAATATGAGTGACTTCAGAAAGATTTTTTATTCTATTTAAAACATTAATTGGGAAAGCGTTCTTGAGGAATATAAACAAAGAGTGACCGGCACCAACATTTTTTGCGTTTTTAACAGCTAAATTAACCATTTCTTTATCTGTCCCGGCTTTTCTAATTTTCTTCTCTCCTGAAGCCTCACAAAAAGCTAAACCAAATTTTATACCAGGCACCGCCTCAACTAAAGTTTCATAACAGTCCTCCACTGTCTTGATAAAATGAGACTGGGCCAAAATAAAATTAATTTCCGCTGGTTTTTCTATGGAAATATTTAATAATTTCATACTGTTATTTTAGCAAAAATTTGGTCTAATTTGTTTTTAGGAAATAAATCATTAGGATAAATTTTAATAATTTTGAGGTTTTTTTCTTTCCAAAGTGCTTCTTTTTCTTTAACCAACTTGTCATATCTTTCATGTTGACCTTGTAGACCAAAAAACTCCACATAAATATTTCCGATTTTAAAATCAGCTGTCATATTATGGTGGCTATATGGAACTTTTGTTTCATGTTTTATTTTTCTTGTAAATAGCCAATCATCAATTATCTTTTCAGCTAATGAATCACATTTATGTCCGTCTTCAGCAATATATTTATTAGCAAATTTGACAGGATTGGGCTTAAATCCTGCAGCAATTACTGCTTTATTCCAAGTGCTAAAGATTTTTCTTACTGCGTTGTAAATCCCCCACATTTCCTGCTTAAACGGAATTCTTCCGTTATTTTTATAGAATTCTTTAATTTTATCTATGATTATTTCTTTATATTCTTCATCACTAACACTATTTACAGTCCATTGACATTTAACAGAACAATATTTACGGCCTCTTTCAATTTCTTTATAACAGCTTTTATTAGAACAATGTCTCTTTGGTCTTTTTGGGTTTCTTGTTTTATTATTAATTGTTGCCGCACACGAGTTAGAACAAAATATTTTACCTGAAGATTCAATTTCCCAGTGATTTCTAACAATTAATTTGTTACAAGAAGGGTTAATACAATAAAATGTCTTTTTCATGTTATGATTCTTGATTTATATTGTTACAAAGATCTAAATTGTCAGACTGGCCAGACTTGAACTGGCGACCTCTTCTCCCCCAGAGAAGCGCTCTA
>CAYIMI010000046.1:0-6523 GCA_964364445.1 uncultured Gammaproteobacteria bacterium | reverse complement strand
CTTTTTAGTTAGTAGTCCGACCGGTATTGTTGCAATGGATAAATCAGAAGGTGTATTATAAAAACATAATGAAGACTATTCGTAAAATTACTTCATCAGGTAAATACTCCAAGGTAATAACTATCCCCCGTGAGTTTTTAAAGTCTTTAGATTGGAGACAAAATCAGAATCTGGAGTTTGAGTTGGATGAGAAATGAAAGAGGATTATTATCAAAGATTCAAAAGAGAAATGAAAAATAAATTACTTTTGGGTGTAACTGTTTTGTTTTTGATGGTTGGATCTTTCTTTAGTGGGAGTTACTTTGAGAAACAAAAGATTAAAAATTACCCATATCCCTCAACATCCTCAGCCCCCACAAATCAAAACATGTCAGTTGTTGAAGTTAGTGACGGAGACACTTTAAAGTTGAGTGACGGAAAAACTTTTAGACTCTATGGAGTTAACGCCCCGGAAGTTAAGGAGCCATATTTTGAGGAAGCAAAAACTTTTACTGAAAATCTTGTCTTAGGAAAAGAAATCTCTTTTGAGCAAGAAGCGAATTACAAGGTTGATAAATTTGGCAGAACTTTAGGTTATGTATTTGTAGGCGGAGTTAATCTTAATATTGAGTTGGTGAGAAATGGATTAGCCAGAGTTGTTCTTTATGAGAAAAGAGCCAAGATAAAATATCAGGATGAATTATTGTCTGCTGAGAAAGAGGCGAGAGAAAACAAGTTGGGAGTTTGGAAAAAATAACCCTTACCTTAATGACGGCAAGTTTCCAGTTGCTTTAGTAACAGGTTTTATTTCGCCATAAATAGCTATTGCATCAATATCTAATTCCGCGTAGTTCGATTGGGCTACAGACAATCTGTATTCTTCATATGATCTCATTCCTTGTGCTCGAGTTAAAAACACAATTACTTTACATCCTAATTCTTCACTTCTTTTAGCAAGTTCAATAAAATTAGTATCAGGTTTTGAACAAAGAATAGGAATAGGTATTTGAGTAAAACTTAATAATTCTTTTCCGTCTTTAGTCATTAAATTTTGTCCTATTATGTTTGGTACATGCGCGGCTAATCCAGTCGCAAGTACTGCTGCACGATTAGTAGCTAAACCTCGACCTAATGAATCAGCTACTACGATTACTACTTTTAAATTATTTTCCATATTAGAATGATAGCTATCTATTAACGATTTTTCAATATCATATTCTAAAAATTAAAATCTCCAGAAATTCAAACCTTTTTGCATATTGAAAAATATTTGTTATAATTAATTCACAATTCGCAAAAGCGTCAAGTTTGGTTTCCCGCCAAACAAGCTGCGTACGATGAGTACGACGGAAGGACACCGTACAAATAAAACCAAGGTGTGTCGGTTTTAAAAACCGGAGCGCTAAAAAAAGGACCTAAAATATACACTAAATTGGTTTAGTGTATTTTTTTGGGTTAAAGTAAGGTGGTACCACGAGTTATAAACCCTCGTCCTTATCTATCTATTTAATTTATAGAAGATAGTGGCGAGGGTTTTTTAATGGGTAAAAATATGAAAAAAATATTTGTAGTAAAAATCGGAAGTAGTGTCTTATTGACTGAACGAAATAAACTTGATGAGTATAGAGTTGGCCATATTGCTAGTCAAGTAGCTTCTTTAAAAGAAGCTGGGTTTAATTTGGTTTTGATTATTTCTGGTGCCGTTGGTTTGGGTTCTAATTTTGTTGATATCAATAATAAAGACTTAATAAAAAAACGAGCCGCCGCCGGAATCGGTCAAGCAATATTAACCTCATATTTTAATATGATTTTTAAAGATAAGAATTTACAAGTAGCTCAAGTTCTACTTACCAAGAAAGACTTAATCTCAAAAGATATAACCAATATTTTGAAATGTTATCTTCACGCTGGATTCATTCCTTTAATTAATGAAAACGATGTCGTAGATTTAAATAGTTTTTCCGGTAATGATTTTTTGGGAGCGGAAATTACAAGTTTATTGGACGCCAAAAAATTTATTATGCTTTCGACCATGAAAGGATCAGAATATGGAGTTGGAGGTGGTGAGGCAAAACAGGAGGTTATAGAACTTCTGAAAAGAAAAAATATTGAGACAGAAATAGTTGATGGTAAGTTAAAAAACATTTTATTAAAAACGATTCTATGAAAAATGATTTAAATTTAAAAACAATTAAAGATTCCTTTATAAAACTTTCAAATAAATCAGAGAATGAAAGAAATATTTTTTTAACAAATTTAGCGACTGAGCTATTAACAAATAAAGACAAAATTTTATCGGCCAATAAAAAAGACCTACAAAATGCTAAGAAAAATAAATTATCAGCCTCTTTCATCCAACGTTTAAAACTTGAAGAGGCTGATTTAAAAAAGATTATAGAAAGAGTCAAAGAAGTCAGAATTTTAGATAGTGGAATTGGAGAAATTATTGAAAAGAAACTTAATGATACTGGTCTGGAAATACACAAGGTTAGAGTGTCGATTGGTACGATATTAATTATTTATGAGTCAAGACCTGAAGTAACGATTGATGTTACCTGTCTTTGTATAAAGTCTGGTAATGTTGCCATATTAAAAGGCGGTTCGGAAGCAATGGAAACAAACTTGGTTCTATATGATTGTATAAAAAAATCTTTAATTAAATCCAGTTTTCCAAAAGAAGCGGTTTGTTTTATTCAATCCAAAAACAAAAACATAATCAGAAAATTATTGAAAAGAAATGACATGATAGATCTAATTATTGCTCGTGGCGGATATGAAATGGTTAAAAGCATTCAAAATAATTCCTCTATTCCGGTATTAGCTCATTCGTCAGGTGGAGCTAGGATCTATATCGATAAAAGTGCTGATCTTTCTATCGTTGAAAAAGTATTAATCAACGCAAAAATTACAAAGCCTTCTGCTTGTAATTCATTAGATACAGTTGTCATCCATAAAGATTTAAAAGATAAATTATTAGTAAAAATTATTAAAAGTTTCAAGAAAAATAAAGTAGAGATAATTAATGGTAAATGGAATCAGGAATTTTTAGGAATGAAAGTGTCGATCAAAATTGTTGATTCTTTGAATGACGCCATCAACTTTATTAATACTTACAGTAAAAAACATTCCGAGGGTATCATTGCTCAAGATAAAAATGCTATAGATATATTTTGTCAATCTATTGATTCCGCAACAATTTTTGTAAACTCCTCAACTCGTCTACACGACGGATATGTTTTTGGTTTGGGAGCCGAGATGGGAATTGCCACCGGTAAACTCCATGCCCGCGGGCCAGTTGGACTTAAGGAATTATCAATTTATAAATGGATCGTCTATGGAAAAGGTCATATTAGAGAATAAAAAAATTGCCGTTATTGGTGCTGGTCATATTGGACAAGCAATAATTAAAGGTTTGATTAACAGTGGAAAAATAAAGAGATCAAACATTTTTATTTCCAATAAATTAAATAATGTTTCTATAGTAAAAAAGTCAGATTATGTCTTAATTGCTGTCAAGCCTTTTTTGGTAAAGGAAGTGTTGAAAGAAATAAAATCTGTTATTAAAAATAAAATAATATTGTCAGTTGCGGCGGGAGTTAGTTTAGAAATGTTACTTAGTTATTCAAATGTAAGTCAAAAAATAATTCGGCTGATGCCAAATATTCCTGTTTCAGAAAATAAAGGGGTTATTGGATTTTTTGCTAACAAAAATATTTCTAATTTAGAAAAAAATGAAATTCTTAAATTAGTTTCTTTATTAGGAAAAGTTATTATGGTTAAAAAGGAAGAAAGTTTGGATATATTAACTTTAGTAACCGGATGTGGTCCGGCAATTTCGGCTTATTTTATAAACCTTATATCAAGCTTTGCAGAAAATCAAGGTTTTTCCAAAAAAGAATCTATTGATATTGCTTTAAAGATTTTTGAAGGAACAAATAGTTATCTTAATAGTAACAATCTGACTCCTTCTAATTTAATAGAATCTGTAGCGACCAAAGGTGGAGTAACCGAAGTTATCATCAGTTCTTTAAATAAAAATAGAATAGATAAACTATTTGAAGAAGCGATAGAAAGTGGGTATGATAAGTTACGTCAATTAAAAGAAAAAATTAAAACAGAAAAGGAGGTGAAAACATAATTATGGCAACGATAGATGATTTTAATAAATTAGATATTAGAGTTGGTAAAATTATCGAAGTTAATGATTTTCCTGAGGCAAGAAAACCATCTTATAAACTCAAGATTGATTTTGGAGGAGAAATAGGAATAAAACAATCCAGTGCTCAATTAGTAAAGTATTATAAAAAAGAAGATCTCGTTGGCAAAAAAATATTAGGTGTTGTAAATTTTCCCTCAAGACAAATTGGCCCATTTATTTCAGAAGTTTTGACTTTAGGAGTACCGGATGAAAATCACGAATGTATTCTTATTGTCCCAAATAAAGATCAAGCAACTATAGGGGGCAAATTATTTTAATTTATATTTTCGAGAATCAGAAATCAAATTATGGAAATCTTAATAAGATTGTAGAGTTTTTATGAACAAACAATTTAAGTTTATTATAAAATTAAAAAATGGTTAATAATGAACCCAACCCAACTTTAAAAGACCAAATATCAGGTCGTTCCGTTTTAATAGGTGAAGGTAAAGATTTAGTATTTGGTATTCAAGTTGATGTTCCAATAACTAATGCTGTTAGAGCATATTTAAAAGAACACTTTAATATTGAAATTCCGTTGACAATAAAATCTTTTTCTCTATTTGATTTAACACCTGACGATTCTTTAGAAACAAAAGATAAAGTTTTTTTGCCTTCTCCTGGGAGCACTCGTCCTCAAAATTCGGATTTGGTAAAACTGGTTGAACAAGAGCTTAAATTAACTGAAGATGGAAAATCCAACTTTGAATTAAAAAGTAAAGAGCTTGGCGCATATCCAATACATACTTTTTTTGAAGAACTTAATTTAAATGAAGTAAATAAAAAGATATTGAATGAAACGCTTAATAAAACAGATAAGTCATCAATCGCAATTGTTAGTGCACACGGATCTCAAAAAAATTGGTCAATGGGTGAAGAAGAGGATTTTCAACCGATAAATGATAAAGGTGAACCAATCCAGAGTAGGGGAAATTCTATAGAAGTCCAAAAGTTTGTTGATATATTAAACGATAAATATAATTTTGCCTCTGCATTTTTATATGTATGTAATCCAGAAAAATCAGAAATAACAACAAACAAAACACCAATTTTTTATTCAAAAGGAAATGTTGGTCCACTAATAAAAACCCCATTGACACAGTCTGTGGTTGCTTTACCGAAAAGTCAACGATAAATACCTCACTTATTTTTAATAGTCTTGAATTCAAAAATATATGTGTAATAATAGTTATTATGGCTGATCAAGAAATTTTGCAAATTAACAAAGAACAATTTAATGCTTTATTAGAACAATATAATAAGCAATTTCGTCCAGATCAATATGGTCAGCCAAGAACCAATCCGAGAAATCAAACTTCACAAATGGGAAAATGGCTTGAAAATATGCTTGGAGTATTTCCCGGTTTAACATTGCCAAAAGATAGAAGTATACTTCAAAATCCAAGTTATACAGAATTTGATGGTTACTCTCCGGTTACAGAGTTTTTTTTAATGGCAGGAAAAGATCCAAAACAAGATTATGTAAGAGGTCATATAAGAATGCCTTATGAGAATCAACCAGATTCAGGCGTTGAACTTAGCTTAGAAAGAAGTGCTAAAGGACAGCGTGTTATAGGAACATTCAGTTTCTCTTCTGAAGGCGATTTAACAAGTGGAAATATTATGTCACACCTCATAACTGAAGGTAAAACAAGTACATATAGCTTTATTAAATTTAATGGTTCTGGCGTTATTGATAATGTACAACATCGAATGGGACAGATTGTTCAATTAGGTGATCGCCTAGCAGTGCCAAAGATTTTAAATGAATTATCTACAGGGGTTAATTTTGGGAAAATACCTAGTGATGTAAATATGATGAAAGTAGCTAAGATTGGATGATTTTAAAACTAATATTTAGAAAAGTTTAACTATTCATTAATTTATTTGCTGATTCAGTAAAATTCTCAATTGTTAAAATTAATTTCTTTATTGTTTGTATTTCACTTTTAATTATTCTCAGAGTCATTTCAATTTTTTTAAATTTAATATACCCCTCTTCATTATCTATCATTATTTTAGTTCTTACAAAATTATCTTTTGTTAAAGATTCCCAATTCGCATGAGCAATATTATTTCTAAAAGCATTTGTTGAGTAAAGTTGTTTTTTAATACTATTAAGCCTTTTTTTAAACGAGTAATTTTTTTGGAAATAACCTATAAAGGTTAGATACAAGTTGTAAAACAAATCAATCTTATTTCTTATTGTTAACTTTTCAATTATTAGGTATCCTTCGCTGTGGGCACGATCTGAAATCCTTTCTGCTATTTCATAGTTTAAACAATGCTCTAGTCGGCTAAAATTAATCAATAATCTCCCTATTAAAGGCGCATATTTTTTTTCAA
>CAYIMI010000045.1:5396-6638 GCA_964364445.1 uncultured Gammaproteobacteria bacterium | reverse complement strand
GCCATAGAAGATAAAAATTTTTATAAGCATGGTGGCTTTTCCCAAATGGGCATGATTCGGGCGGTTTTTAATATGTTTTTAGGTAAAGGCCTTCAAAGTGGTTCAACAATTACCCAGCAACTGATTAAAAATGTTTTACTGACAAACCGTCAAACCATTACGAGAAAGGTTCAAGAAATTATCCTTTCTTTTGAAGTCGAAAGACGTTATAAGAAGGACGAAATTCTCTTAATGTATCTAAACGAAGCTCCTTACGGTGGAAGTTATTGGGGTGTTGGTACCGCCGCCAAAGCTTATTTTGATAAATCGGTTAAGGATTTGAGCTTAGCCGAATCAGCTATTCTCGCGGGACTTCCTCAGTCACCTAGCACCTATTCGCCTTTTATAGGTAAAAATGACGCCTGGAAAAATAGGACAAAAAGCGTTCTTCGTCGAATGAGAGAGGATGGATATATTACCCGCGATCAGGAAAGCGCGGCATTGAAAAGAGTTGAGCTGACAAGATTTAACGCTCCACAGATTTTGATCGAAGCGCCTCATTTTGTCTTTTATGTCAAGGATCAAATAGAGAACGAATACGGCTCAAAGATCATCGATCAAGGTGTAAAAATTAAAACCTCTTTATCTCTTGATGTTCAGCAAACAGCCGAAAAAATCGTCAAGGAAGAAATTGCAAAACTGAAAGATTTTAATGCTACCAACGCCGCCGTGGTTGTCCTTGATTCAAAGACAGGAGAAGTTTTAGCCATGGTTGGCTCTTATGATTTTAACGATGAAAAATTTGGAAAATTTAACGTAGCCGAACTCGGACAACGTCAACCAGGAAGTGCTCTAAAACCTTTTACCTACGGCTTAGCTTTTGAAAAAGGCTACACTCCTTCGACAATATTTATGGACGTTAAGACAACTTTCCCAGATCAAGGTAATGAGGACTATATTCCTGTCAACTATGATGGCAAGTTCCGCGGTCCGGTTCAACTAAGATTTGCTCTTGGCAATTCTATCAATGTTCCCGCCGTTAAATTGTTGTCTGTTCTTGGTCTTCGGGATTTTCTGACTAAATTAGATGATCTTGGAATGCCGACTTTTGCTCCAAATGCGGAAAATTTAAATCGCTTTGGACTTTCCTTAACTTTAGGTGGTGGCGAAACTACTTTACTTAACCTGACTTCTGCTTATTCGGTATTGGCAACTGGCGGGCTAAAACACGATATCAGTTCTATCTCAGATATTACAAATTTT
>CAYIMI010000045.1:0-5296 GCA_964364445.1 uncultured Gammaproteobacteria bacterium | reverse complement strand
GCCTTTTTAGGCGGACTTCCAAGAGATGGCTATCCAACTAGATCAGAATATTATGTCGAAGGTACCGAGCCAAAAGATATATCTCCTTGGTATAAAAAATTAAAAATATCAAAAGCTAATGGAAAGTTAGCGAATGAAGTAGAAGTAAAAAGTGGTAACTACGAAGAAAAAGATTTTATTGTTATCACAGAGAGTGATCCGGTTTCGCTTGATGGTAAAAATCGTTGGCAGGAGGCGATCAATGCTTGGGCCGGTCAGCAAGGTGATAATAAATTCAAGCCGCCGACGGAGACTTCCGATGCATCGGCTGATTCAGTAATAGTTTCAATTAAGAGTCCGTCAAATCAATCGACCATCTCTCCAGGTAATTTAAATATTAAAGCTAAGATTACTTCTATGGAAAAATTAAAAAATGTTAAGGTTAAATTGAATGGAGCAGTCATCGGTGATTGGAATGAGGATAAGAAGGATATTGATGAAAATATAGATGTCAGTGAAGGGGTCTATGAGCTTCAAATAGTTGCGACTAACGAGAAAGATAAGACTGGCGAATCAACAATCAAATTCGGAGTTAATAAACCTTGGGATTATGTGACGCCTACTCCCTAGATCTTTCTGGTTATTAGTTGTCATAAAGATTACCAGGATTTACATCAACAATTTGCCCTGATTTTCTAATACCTTTTTGTGAACGACTAATTAAATCATTTGCATTTTGAACCTGAAGGTGAGATACAACTATTCCTGCCGCAGTAGGAATAAATCCCAAAGCGCCACAAGCTATTTGGGCAAGGCCGGGAATATTTAGATAGCTACTTAATATTTCTAACGTTGCTGTCGTAGCAAGACCATAAGCTACAGGGACCCAAGCATGCCTTTTTTGTTTTTTAGCTTCTGCCATATTATGGGCTGCTACTGTAAATATTGAATTTAATAAATCTGGGTTAACTGCATAGACAGAAGATCGAAAATATTGAGGAGCTTCACCTGGGTTTGGAATTTTGGAATCATTACGAGCAAATAGTATTCCTGTAACATCCTTATAGTGTGGTATTTTACTCATGTTTGCATTATACTATAAGCCTTATAGTTTTGCAAGTTCTGTCTTGGCTTCTTCTTCGGTTATATTCCGATCAGGTGAAGAATAATAAAAGCGGAGGGTGAGCTTGTTTTGGTAAAGAGTGACGACCTCGATCTTTTGCAGTAACTTTGACTTGAAAGCTTTTTGCCGTACAACCTCGTAGGTTGTCTGAGGCTGGATTTCAAAGGTTTTATCTAATTTTATGATGGCGTAAGGATGAAGTGGTTTATATTTTGGCACTAATTGACAATTATTAATCAACGATTGGAAGTCAAGTTCAGCTAGAAAAACACCGTCCCTCTCAATGATTTCAGGCACGGACAAATTGTGAATATTTAACTCCTTATAAATCGCTTCAACTATGCCTTTTAGATCAGAAAAATCAGTGTTGGTTGCAATACCAACTTTATAAACTTCATTAGGTAAATCCCCTTTTTTAGGCAAATAAACTTTCGCGATCTCAAACAATTTTAAAACGTCCTTTTTCCCCTGATTTCCTTTTATATTTTTTGTCAAGGATGGAAGAAGACTTATCCTCAAATATTCTATATCCTCCGAAATACTGTTGGATAACCTCAAATGCTCTTCTACTTTCAACCCTCCATCTTCTATCATCCCTTTTGAGATCATCGAGTAATTTATGACTTCGTTTAGACCCAAATGTTTTAAAAATATCTTAATTCGGTTTTGAAAAACAAATAGATCCTCCATATCTTTGGGTTGACTGACATACGTCGCCGGTTGAAGGACTGACGGAATATTGTGGTATCCATATACGCGTGCCACCTCTTCAATTATATCTTCGGGAATATTTATATCGTTGGCACGGAATGACGGAACCGTGATATGTAGGGTCTGACCCTCCGGGAGGGTCAGACCCTGGTTTGGGTCGTCAGTAATACTAAATCCTAAATTCGTCAAAATTTCATTAATTTTTTTTGGCTCAATTTTTATCCCGATTTTCTTCTCAAATAACTCATAACCCATCACTAATGACTTTTTTTCTTGTTTTTTTGGATAAATATCTTGAATTTTAGATACAATTTTTCCTTGACAATATTTTTCGATCAACTGTGAAGCGTTGACTGTAGTTGCCTCAACTCTTTCTTCATCTAGTCCTTTTTCAAAAAAAGTTGCCGCAATAGTCCTTTGACCAGTTGTCATGGTAGTTTTTCTTATTTTTGATTTGTTATATGTCTGAACAAATAATAAGACCTTGCTAGTTTTATTGCTAATCGCTGAATTTAAACCACCCATGATTCCGCATAAATCGATTAATTTTCCTGATCCGTCCTCTATGACAACGTCTCCACCCGGTAAAACTATCTCCTTCTCATCTAAAGTTGTCAGCTTTTCCCCTTTTTTTGACTCCCGGACAATCATTGTTTTATCAACAATTTTGTCATAGTCAAACATATGAATAGGCTGTCCTAAAGTAATCATTAGATAGTTTGAGATATCCACAACATTATTTATAACTTTGACTCCGGCATATTTTAATCGTTCTTTAATATAATCTGGAGAATCAGCAATTACTATTTGATCAAAAATTATTGCCGTAAATCGAGAAACCAAATCAGGACTTTTTATTTCTACTTTTAAATCATGACCCGATCCCTGTTTTATCTGGCTCATTTTTAGATTGGTTAAAGGATTAAGTTTCAAAACTGCCTTTTTTCCAAACATCGGTAAAATTGCTTGGGCTTCTTGGGCGATACCAATGACGGACGCTGTATCAATTCTATTAGAAGTAATTTCGATATCAAAGACGTAATCATTCCCAACTTTTTCAACTGTTTCAATAGAGGGGCCACACAAAGATAGATACTTTTGCATCTCATGAGGAGTCGCGTCAGTGTCTAAATATTCCAAAAGCCAGTTGTATGTTATTTTAATGTTCATTTAAAATTGCTCCAAAAACCTAATATCTCCCGAATAATAATTTCTAATATCATCCAGTCCGTATTTCATCATGATCACTCTCTCAATTCCAAATCCAAATGCCCAACCGGAAAATTCTTCAGAATTGATTCCACCTTCCTTCAATACATTTGGATGGACCATGCCGGTTCCACCTAATTCCAGCCAGCCGGACTTGCAAACTCGACATTTAACTCCATCTATTTTTGCCGTTCCTCGACAGTTATTACATGAAATATCTACTTCAAACGATGGTTCGGTAAACTGAAAATGATGTGGTCGCAGTCGAGTTTTAGTTCCAGCTCCAAAATATTTTTCCGCAAAATAATCTAGGGTGCCTTTGAGGTTGACGATACTAATATCTTTATCGACACAAAGCCCTTCAAACTGATGAAACATCGGTGTGTGAGTGGTATCCCAGTTTGGTCGGTAACATTTTGAGATATTTATCATCCTAATTGGGGGCTTGCCGACTCTCTTCATCTCGCGATTTTGGCCATTTGAAGTGTGAGGAGTCAAGACCATTTTACCAAGGGTTTTATGTGCGGGTGTATCAATGAATGAAGTCTCAACATCATCGCGTGCTGGGTGATTAGCGGGCATATTTAAGGATTCAAAAGCGCCGTATTCCCAGTCGACCTCTGGATAAGAGACACGGATAAAACCAATTTTTTCAAATATTTTTGTGATTTCTTCGATCGCTAATGAAACAATGTGAAGACTACCCTTTGGATAAGCTTTCCCCGGCATTGTTTTATCAAAAAATTCTTCGGATATCTTCTTTGAAACGTTTAATTTCTTTATTTCTATGTATTTCTTTATTTCAGTTTTCAGTTCATTAACTTTCTGACCATATTCTCGCTTTTGTTCATTAGGTATATCCTTAATTTTTGATAGTAGGTCATTAATCAAACCATTACGACCAAGATATTTTATTTCCAGCTCAGAAAGCTCAATTAAATTTTTCGCAGAATTAATTTCCGATTCATATTTTTTAGGATCCATGATAAAGAAGATTATATTACTTTTACTTCGCCTTTTCCACTACCTTTTTGAAGACTTCTGGATGCTCAACCGCTAGTTGAGATAGAATTTTGCGATCTAATTCAATTTTATTGACTTTAAGTTTATTAATAAAGATACTATATTTCATTCCCAATTCTCGAAGTGCAGCATTCATTCTCATTATCCAAAGTTGTCTAAAATCTCTTTTTTTATGTTTTCGTCCGGCAAAAGCATATTCTCCAGCATGAAGAACGGCTTCCTTAGCTTTTTTAAACTGCTTATGCCTGGTCATCCAAAAACCCTTGGCCATTTTTAAGACCTTTTTATGCTTCGCTCGAGATCGGACTCCTCCTTTAATTCTTACCATATTATTTCTTTCCTAACATCATTAACACTTTTTTCTTCATCCTTCCAACTACTTCTAATGTTTTCTTTTTTCTCCTCAACCAACTTTTATTTTTCTTACCTCTTAAATGACGAAATCCTTGTCCACGATTAAGGACTTTGCCTTTTGGACTAACTCTAAATCTTTTTACCGCCGATTTTCTTGTTTTTGGTTTATTCTTAGCCATATTATTTTTTCTTAGCAACTACTGCTCGTACAATCTTTCCTTCAAGCTTTGGCTCTTTGGAAATATTAACTTCGCCTAAGCTAACAATAAATTTGTTAACTAAAGCAAAGGCCATATCTCGCTTAGCATTCTCTCTACCTCGGAGTAGTAAATTTATTCTTACTTGATGTCCATCAGTCAAAAATTCTATAGAACGTCTTTTCATTCGATCTAAGTCCGCTTGTCCGATGAACAATCCTAAGTTGACATCCTTGACTACGCCTTTCTTGACTCCCTTTTTCGCATCTTTTTCTCGCTTTTCCTCTTGATATAAAAATTTCTTAAAATCAATTATCTTAGCAACTGGTGGCACCGCTTTTGGAGCTATTAAAACCAAATCGGCCCCTAATTCTTGGGCCTTATTTAATGCCTCCTGCTTGCTCATCACGGCTATCTGCTCACCTTTTCCATCTAGAACTCTAAGCTCTGGCGCTTCGATCCTGAAGTTTATAAAATAAAACTTTCGCTGCGTAAATTTTCTTTTATGAAAAATTCTCAATTTGAGATTTTAATTGATTTATAAACTTATTAACTTCCATCATTCCGAAATCTTTACTCTCTCTCGTTCTTATTGTCACAAATAATTCTCCTTTTTCTATTTCCTTTTCTCCAATTATAATCATAAAAGGTATTTTTTGCAAGGTGGACTCACGGATCTTTCCACCAAGTGATTTATTGT
>CAYIMI010000044.1:2967-6644 GCA_964364445.1 uncultured Gammaproteobacteria bacterium | reverse complement strand
CTGATTTCACGACCTCGGGTAAAAGGAACTATACAAAAGGTACAAAAATTATTACAACCATTGGAAATTGGAACCCAAGCACTAGTTTTATCAGTACGGACAGGTGGGAGATTAAAACCTACTTCTTCAATTGGCATAAATTCATCAGCGTTGACCATTCTTTTTTTAAGAAGTTTTAAATATTTACCTGTCTTATCACGATAGACTATTCCGATCATACATCCAGTGATGATTATTTTAAAAACCTCACCTTTTTTTAATTTGGCTTGTTTAATTTTTCCTAAATTATCTACTAACCCATAAACTCTATTTTCAGCAGACTGTCTAATCATGCAGGTATTAATGATGACGTAGTTTGCGCTTTTATAACTGCGGGCTTTTGTATATCCTCGAGATTTAAAATCAGCTTCTATTCTTTCTGAATCGGCATGATTTTGCTGGCAACCGAAGGTTTTTATAAAGTACTTCATATTCTTTGTCTCTTCATTTCTTCAATGATGTATATGAAGGCTAAAAGTAGCATTCCAATCATAATAAACGCAATAAGCTTTTCAATTCCCTTCAAAAATAAACTGGCTATTCCCAATATTAAAGAAATTAACCAATAAAACCAGGCGATCCGTCTTTTTCCCCAGCCGATCTCCATCAGTCGGTGATGGAAATGTCCCCAGTCAGCTCGGAAAGGGGATTGTCTTTTTTTCAATCGTCTGATCATCGTATAAATAGCATCAATAGTTGGAATTGCTAGAATAAGAACAGCCGTTCCTAATTTACCGAAAGAAAGAATAGAAATAATTCCCAATAAAAATCCGGCTAGCGCACCTCCGCCGTAACCCGGCATAATTTTTTGAGGAAAATAATTGTGAGGTAAAAAACCTAAATAAGCTCCGGCCACAATAAAACTTAAAACCGTTACCGACTGAGCTGAAATATCATGTCCTGTAAATCTTTGAGACAATAATCCCAAAAATATTGCTGTAATCGCAACAAACCCTGGTAGTTGTCCATCAATTCCCTTGCTCCAATTGATCATATTGGTTGACCAAGTAAGCCAGATGATAGCTAGTAGATCGGCAATAACCCAGACATAGTGAACCCCAAAAAAACTAATCGGTATCTGCCAAAAATCAAGCCTGATCACTCCTCCAAAAGGATTTGAAATATAGGGAATACCCAAACCAAAAGCTATGACGAGTGCTGAAATTAAGATATTAACAACAAATCTTAAGTAAGGAGAAAGATCATAGGCATCATCAAGTAATCCAAGAATGATTAAAAAGAAACTGGCTAATAATATTCCAAAAATAATTTTACTGATAGGTAAAAAGATAAGGGATGTAAAAAGAATTGATAGGTAGATTGGCAGGCCACCGGCTCGGGGAATAATCCCGACGTGAGTATGGGCAGGGTGCTGTCGAGTTTTTGTATCTGTAACCAAATGTAATTTCTTTGCTAGAGCAATCGTTGGAAAGGTAAGAAGATAAGAAATAAGAGTAGCGGATATTAATATAAGAAAATTCATTTTTAAGAAACTACAAAAATAATTTTAATAAAGATTAGTGTAAAGCTGATAATGAGAAAAAGATTAAGGTAATAAAAAATATTTTTTATAAAAATATTATCAGAATAAAATTTATTAAAAATATATTGGTTAGTAATATATAAAATATTCATAAAAATTGGCAGAATAAAAATCACCCAAGAATCAGCTAATTGGCTCTCACCCCAAAGCTGAGAATAGAAAAGAGGAATCTGGGGAGGCATTTTTGAGTACTTGAATATAAAGGTGGCAATCATTAAAGCATCAGCGCCTAAAAGTAATTTGACCATACACCCCTTATTATACTTTAGCTGTTAATTTTTTCCTCTTGAAATAAAAAAATCATTAGTTTATGATGTAGTTTAAAATGACATAATATATTTTAACCAGCTTCGGATTTACTCACACTTATTAATTTTTTATTAAATAACATGAAAGATACAAAAATTTACAATCTGGTAAAAAAAGAAGAGAAGAGACAGAAAGAAGGCATAGAATTAATTCCTTCCGAAAACTACGCATCATCCGAAGTCAGGAAAGTTTTATCTTCATACTTTGTTAATAAATATTCAGAAGGTTATCCAAAAAAGCGTTACTATGGAGGTAATGAAAATGTTGATGAGCTAGAAATACTTTGCCAGGAAAGAGCTAAAAAACTTTTTGGAGTACCCTTTGCCAATGTCCAATCATATTCAGGATCACCGGCCAATCTGGCTGTTTATTTAGCTACTTGCCGTCCCGGGGACGCTATTATGGGACAGGCCTTGATTGCCGGAGGACACTTGACTCACGGTCATATGGTTTCAGCGACTGGAATTTTTTATAAATCATTTCAATATTCACTAAGAAAGGATAATGTTTATAAAAATGAAGACTTATTTGATTATGCAGAAATAAGAAGATTAGCTAAAGAGCACAAACCAAAATTGATTTGGGTAGGAGCAACAGCTTATCCACTTAAATTTAATTACAAAAAGTTTGCCGAAATTGCTGATGAAGTAGGTGCTTATTTAGCCGCTGATATTGCCCATGTTGCCGGTCTTATTGCCGGAGGAGCTCATCCATCGCCAGTTCCTTATGTTCATATTGTCACGACCACGACCCATAAAACCTTAAGAGGTCCAAGAGGAGCTATGATTATGGTGACAGATAAAGGTTTAAAGAAAGACCCAGAATTGGGAGATAAAATAAATAAAGCTGTTTTCCCAGGCCTTCAAGGAGGACCACATGATAATACGACAGCCGGAATTTCCGTGGCTTTATTTGAGGCAGCTCAACCATCTTTCAAAAAATATGCAGCTCAGATCGTCAAAAACTCTGGTGTTTTAGCAAAAACATTGATGGATGGCGGTTTAAAATTAGTAGGAGGCGGTAGTGAAAATCACTTATTGCTTGTTAATCTAACCTCTGTTCTTGGAGCCGGATCGGGAGTATTTGCTCAAAAAGCTCTTGATTGGGTTGGTCTAACTTTAAACAAGAATACTGTACCAGATGAAACGTCCTCACCATTCTATCCATCTGGGATTAGATTGGGAACACCGGCCTCCACGTCACGGGGAATGAAGGAAAAAGAAATGAAATTTATTGGAGGAGTGATGCTGGAAGTGATCGATCTTATAAAAGAATATCGATTACCGGAAAAGAAAGAGGATAGAAAAGATTATATTGCTAAGTTTGAAAAGGAAATGAGAGCTAACAAAAAAATGAAGGAAATTCATTTAAGAGTAAAAAAACTCGCTCTCCGTTTCCCGATACCATGAAAAAGATAAAAATCCTTTTTATTCACCATTCAACCGGTGGGTTGCTGTTATTTTTTGGCAAAGTAAGAAAGCTTTTGAAAGAAAAAAACCCTGATATTGAACTCTGGGATCATTCATATAATTTAGATTCACAAAAAATATTTTCCTATTTGTTTGGAAGATTTACTTTTAAGACAGGTCTATCAGATGGAAGCGGGAAGATGGTTGGAAAAGATTTTAACATTAATATCAGTAATAATTCTCCGAAAGAATACGCAGAAATTTTTTCAAGAAAACCCGATGATTACACTTTAAAAAATATTCTTTCTTTTGACGTAGTTATTTTCAAAAATTGTTTTCCAACCTCAAAAATTGAAACACAAGAAAAGTTGGAAAAA
>CAYIMI010000044.1:0-2957 GCA_964364445.1 uncultured Gammaproteobacteria bacterium | reverse complement strand
AAAAGCATTTCGAATTATAAAAATAAATTTATAATCTTTACTCCACCTCCGATCAGACGGGAAATGACGAAACCTGAGTGGGCAAATAACGCAAGAAAGTTATCAATCTTTATTGATAAAGAAACTAAAAAATACAAAAATATTACCTCCTTTGATTTTTTTGATCTACTCTCAGATAGTCAAGGGGAAAATGCCAATATGCTCAAAAGACAATATTGTAATATCCTTCCTTTTGACTCTCATCCAAATATCAGGGCAAATAGGGAAGTGGGGAAAATTTTTATTGGCATTTGATTTTCAATAAATATTGTGTACCATTAAATATGGCAAAAAAAGTGAAGAAACAAAAGTTGGTTGAAAAAATAGTTGTTAAAGAAGAAAAAATTTCAAAGGTTGTAGTTAAATTCCCAAAAAAAATCTTTCTTATTATTCTTGTTCTGCTCATCGTTGTTGGACTTATTTATTTTGGAAAAAAATATCTGTTTGTTGCATCAGTCAACGGACAATATATAAATCGTTTGTCTGTCATCAAAGACCTGGAAAAACAAGGTGGTCAAAAAGTACTTGATACCATTGTTCTTAAAACCCTAATTAATCAAGAAGCAAAAAGCAGAAAAATGAGTGTCACTGATAAGGAATTAGAAGCAGAATTGACCAAAATTGAAGTAAATGTTACTTCTCAAGGAACAACTCTTGAAGCTTTATTACTTCAACAAGGGATGACAAAAGATGATTTGAGGAGTGAGATTAAACTCCAGCTTTTGGTTACAAAAATGGTTGATAATAATATTTCAATCACAGATAAAGAAGTAGATGATTATATAGCTAGTCAAAAAAGTCAATTATCATTGGATTCAACTCAACCGGCTCCAGAATTAACAAAGGATCAAGCAAAAGCAGCAATCAAACAACAAAAACTTCAGGGAAAAATTCAAACCTTCGTGGCTGACCTTAAAGCCAAAGCAAAAATCAACTACTTCGTGAAGTATTAAGGTGTAAAATGGCCGGTTATTTTTTTTAGATTAATAATAATAAAAAAGTTATACTGAATTTTTATTTTTTGATTTCCATTCTGCTTCAGTCCATAACTCTGATTTATAATAGACAACGGAATCTCCATCTTCAGTAGTTACTTTAACTTTACCATCACCCCAATCATCTCCAATGACACATTTTTTTTCTGTAGCTTTATGATAACAAATATCACCTGGATTCATATTTAAATTCACCTCCTTTTAGTTTTTAAAACTAAATTCAACTGATAAAAGTTTTATGCAAATGCCGTTTCTAGTACCAATTCCAATCTGTTTTTGAATAGTTCCGTCGTCAATATTTACTGTAGGAGCTAAAATAGAAAAAGTTTCTTTTGGTTCGAAGAGAAATGATGCTTCAGAATTTATTGGATTGTAGGTAAGTGTTGGGTTAAGAATAATGGTTCTTTTATTTGGGTCGGGTATTCTTGGATTTAAAATAATTTGCATTTCGTCCTTTAAATTAGGGCTACTAGGTAAATATGATTGCTTTTTGCTAATATTATCTCCGTCATATAGCCTAATTGATTTTAAATCATTATCAAAAATATTGATGCTATAAAATGTTATTGGTGAATATTGATCAACATACTCTCCGTATGAAAGGTGAATAGTTGGTACGAAAGTTGTTTCATTTTTTGTTTTGACTTTCAATCTTATTTTTACATTAAAGTTAGGTGGATATTTTTGTTTAGACCACATACTCCAGTATGTAAATTTTTGAATTTTAAGGCAATAATATTTCTCCGGATCCAACTCAAAATTATTATCAATTATCCAGTCAGCCGGGTTAAAAACACCAGATAAACCAAGAATGTTTTTATCGGCAGTAACATTAATTTTCGGTTCACTATTATTTGGATTTTTTTGATCAGTCTGAACAATTAGGTTATTAGAATTAGTGATAGAACTAGAAATAGAATTTACAGTCTGTTGCAGTGAGTTAAATCGCTTAGTATCTGAATACTGAAAAAATCCAATAACAAAAATAGGAATCAAATAAAGAATTAGAAAAAAAATTGATTTTTTCCATCCAAGTTTTTTGATAGTATTTACAAAAGAACTAAAGTTCCCATACAGACCACCCATATTCTTAATAATAGAAAGATTCTTTTTTATTTGTTGTCACTAACACTTTGTCTTTCTTTCAAATTAATAACATAAAGATTTCCAATATTCTCTTGAGATTCAACTTTCCATGCATATCGGCCATAATATGATTTAGGTTCTATACCGTAAGTTTTAAAAAAACTTCTAGCAACTATGGATCCACCATAACCTGAATGGCTATGAAGTATTGAAAATTTATTTTTTTCAACCTCATCATTTGAAAATTGAAGGCCCAAAGCTTTCTGATCAGTATCAAAATATAAAATGACATATTTGAACTCATTAATCTTATTATCTTTATAAAATTTTGTTGGAAAACCAATACCATTCGATTTTGTAATAGTTATCCTATTTTCTGTTCGAGCGTTTCTACTTTCAACCTTTTTAAAATTGTACGGCATATATAAAGTGTTTAAAATACTAACTACTAACTAATAACTAATATATTATATCTAAACTTTTTCTAAATTGCAACTCATTTTTATTTTTTTTACACATTCTCATGTTTATTCTCAAGTCAATTTACATGGTTGTTATTTCTTGTCACAATAAGATATTAATATTTTTACTGGAGATTATTTCGTTAAAAGCTAAACACATTTATATGGCAGGTCAAAAATCATAAATTATTTGTAAGAGTTCACGGTCTTTGACAAAACTGTATCAAAATATGTTAATTGTTGTTTTGTGTCATCCCCTCGAAGGAGGGGATCCAGTCTATAATTACCTTCTATAAAACAATAAGGAATATTTAGTCTGGATTCCCGTCGGAGCCTGCCCTCGACTCCGATCGAGGGCGGGAATGACATGTTTTCG
>CAYIMI010000043.1:0-6755 GCA_964364445.1 uncultured Gammaproteobacteria bacterium | reverse complement strand
ATCTGCTTCAAAATTCTCTCTGCCCACGAAAATCCAATTGAGTTTTTATATAAATTCTTTTTTGAGCTAGTACAAACATCGTTACTATTAATCCAAGATAAATCGCTCCCCTTGCACAAACCTGTCTAATAGATATATTATTTACCATGCTTACTATCAAACCACTGGCAATTGCACCCGATGTCAATAAATACCCTACCTGCAATTTAACTTTTGTTGGAGAAAAAATTGTATATGTAGCCTGAACAATACTAATCAAAGATAAAATTATATGGATTATTAGAATCATATGATTAAATATTTATTTTTTAAGAAAGTAATTTTTCATCTGACTGACTTGCCCAATTAAAATAGTATTCATCCCAAGTATGAGGACAAAAATAACAATAAGAGAGCTTCCTCCTAAGAAAATTCCTCCCATCATCGCAACAATCGCCGCTCCTGCTGTAGTCACAATATTATCCATTCCAACTCCTATAAGAGCGTCTCCAATTCTTCCTTTTGGATTAACGGTGTAGTTATGTATGACAAGCATCTCTCCCAGACAACCAATCAGACCAGCAAATGCTCCTGTAATAACAGGAGGAATATGAGTGATGTGACTAAGCGTTTCTATTGCATAGATCATGCTTTCTGCAGTTAATAAAATGATGACTCCAGATAATAATAAATGGAAAAGAATCGTTCGGGTAGATTTTTTTCTATAAAATTGTTCTGCTTCTGCAATATCATTAATAGCACTTTCTTTTCTATGTGTCTTTCTAAAAAGATAGAGTATCAAACCGGAAAGGAAAAAAATAACAATACCAATTGGACGAATTAGCTGATATAGATCTTCGGTCAGGTTAAGCTCTTTTATTTGAACTTTTCCAAAAAGGACCATACTCACTGCAACCACAGAGGTTAGCAAAGTTAGAACGATTAAAATTTGAATTGCTGTATCAAACTCTAAAAGATGTGGTTTTATTAAATGCTTAGCAAAGGGAATAACTTTACCTCCTCCAGGAATACCAGGAAACATAAAGATCGACCTGTTACTTTTATTGGCTTTATTTTGTCGATACATACACCAGGCCGCATGACCAATATTGTAAATGTTTGATCCAAAAGTGGTTGAAGCGGCTATAATCGCGTAGTTAATTGCACGGGGAAAATCGGTTGATCTAAGGTTGACACTCACAATGGCGGCAACTATCCCAAGGATCATATCAGGAAATGCTGTACCCAAAGATTGTAAAAGACCTCCTGCTAATTTTGTCCGTTCGCTAAGTACCTCTGTTGTTTCTTCAATGACTTTGGCTGATGCACGCAGTAAAAAAAATGCACCTATAAAGAGAATAATAATGACACTTCCTAATTGAAGAAAAATATTTTGATTGTTTAAGAATGGAGTTAAAATAAATCTGATAAAAGAAGCCGTTCCCAGTAAAAGCACGAAAAAATATAATTTATTCACTTTCATAGACGTATTATAATGGATGTAGTAAGATTATCGTTAATACTATGTCTAGCTCAAATGTAAAAAGCTATATTCCACTTCATGACCCCTCTGCTTTCCATCGTCGACTAAAAAGCAGACAGGGTGTTATTAGAAGCTTTGAAGCAAAGGCTAATGAAAACAGAACTTTCACTGAAAAAGTCGCAGATATGATGACTTCCCGTTTTGGAAGTATGGAATTTCTTAGTATTAACGCAGTCTGGTTTTTTATTTGGATAACCATCAATACAGGACTTGTTCCGGTTGTCCCCATTTTTGATCCATTCCCTTTTGGATTATTGACAATGACCGTATCTCTGGAAGCTATTTTTTTAGCTATTACTGTATTAATATCCCAAAATCGAGCAGCAAAAATTGATGACCTAAGAGATGAAATTGATTTGCAGATAAATACAATTTCCGAAGAAGAAATTACAAAAATGATTGAGTTACAACTGCTTCTTCTCAAGAAGAATGGCATTGATGTTTCAAAAGATCCCGAACTTGAACAGATGCTGGAGCCAATGGACACCGAAAAAATTGAAGAGTCTCTTAAGAGAGAAATTGGCTAACTTCAGTTTTTGTATTTGTTTCCAAAAATATTTTGAAGATCAACGCCAAAGTAAGCAAGAGCCGATAATAATAGAAGCGTTGCCGCACCTTCGTCAAGGTTTCCGATAAATGGAATTGAATCAGGGATGAATTCAAAAATTCCAAATCCGGGATTTATTAAATATAAACCCGATACCATTCCGATAACTCCGACTATAATTGGTCTTATCTTAACCATAGTTTGGCAAAATAAATCGTTGTAATTATTGAGACTACAGTAATGCACTGCCAGAATATTTGATAAATAAACAAAATAGAATCATTCTTGAAGAAACGATAGCCCATTACTTTTTGATAATAATTGCTTTCCGTTTTTACAAACTGCTGATTAAGCCAGTAAATAGTTTCTCCAAAACTTCTGACCAGCCAAAATGCAGAAACGGTCAATAAAAATAAATTCCAGTCTTTCAATAGAAAAGATGTTAGAGAGGCTAAAAACCAAAATGGACCTATTATTATTCCGTCTCCCCAGGCAAATATTCCCAACCAAAAAAAATATTCTGTTGTTCCAAATGGATTCTTTTTTATTATTGATTGACGAAGTCCTTTGATTAAAGCAAACAAAGAGAAAATTCCGTAAATTGCAATAATAAATATTTCTTGTATATTCACAAAGATATTATAACAACCTTAGGTCAATTTTTTTGCTTCATACACGTTCATTAAAACTTTCTTATTTAAAGTATCCGTCAAAGGTGCTTAGGGCTTTTTCAGCTAATTTAAGTGGACTTTTATGGAAAGAACCGTGTGAGCCATTTGGGTCTTTTAACAATGCGAGCACTTTTGCACCTTTTGATTCCAAAAATGTTTGAGTCTCCTGCATACCTTCACATCCATTTAAAGTCGGAGTTGGATCTTTTTCCCCACATACCAAAATCCAAGGGACATCGGCAAATACTTGACCGTTATTCTGATTTAATAGTTCGGGTGTAACTGCAAAATCAGATTGATACTTTCCAGATGCTGAGATAACACCGTCAATGACTCGCTGTCCTGAGGCTATATCATATGCAACAACCGGATATGTGTTTGCGCTCCCGCGAGAAAATCCTTCTAAAATTACCAAGTCAGTCTTTTTATAGTTTTTTTGGGTTAAAAAATATTGGATTTCTTTAACAACTTGCTTCGGTGAATAATAATTCTGCAAGGTTTCCCCTTTACCATCCCACCAGTTGACACTGGCAAGGGCATAATTACCATTAATTATGAGTTGCGATTTCCAAGCATCATAGTCTTGTTCTGCAGTACTCCCATGTCCTGGTAAAGAAAAGATAATTTTTTTGACTGCTTTATTATTTTGACCTGTTGGTTCTCCATAAAATATATAATGAGTCCCTTCACTTGTAAGAATTTTCTGTGGTGAATTGAGAGTATTACTGTTGTCAGGCCCTTTTGTTGGAGATGGTAATGGAGATGGGGTTTTGCTGGGTGATAAAGAAATAAAATCAGATTTTTTAGGGGGGGAATATTTTTTTCGAAGACTTCCATAAAAAGGTTTGTTTTTTGGAATAAAATTAATATAGACAAAAATACCTAAACCAATAAGCAATATTACTACACTCAAACTAATGAGAATGTAAAGTCCCTGTGATTGTTTCTCTGGTAATACTGTCTGATTTATATCATCTTTTTGTTTCATAGGTGAAGGCCTTGCCCTTATATTATCTCTAAAGTGAACTTATATCAACTTACAATTTATTATAAAATCATTTATCCCTTCCTTTAAAATAATTTGAGCAAATTTCTGGCGCATTGGATTTCATCTCAGGCCAATCAGTATCGGCCCAGATTTTTTCTATTAAGATTCTGGCTGATAGTGAAAAATAATTCATCGGACAAAGACGATTTTGCACTTTTCCGGGGATAAGGTAATCGGAATAACCGAATTGCCAATGAATCATCCGGTATTTTGGATTTTCTTTTATCTCTTTAGGGTGATTTGGAATTCCCACCCAATCGCCGATTTTTAATTTGGACCCAACTCTTAATTGTGGATTTATACTTTCCATTTCCGTATAATCCACACCCCACTCTCCGTTTTTTGTTGCCAACTCATATCTACCCTTTTTGTCTTTGAAAATTCCAATTACTTCCGAATCCATTGAGGAGTAGATCTTAACATCGTCTCCATCTTGCCATTGGAAATCAATCCCGGGGTGACCTCCCTGTTTAATGTCATGATTTATCGTTTCCCCCATCGGCATAATGGTATTCGGAATCTTTCCGCTCTTATCAATTGGTAACTCTAGCCCCGGTTTTCCATTTTCAGGCAGATTCGTATAAGCATTTTTATTGACAAAATAATGATAAACAGACACTACTAAAACAAGAAGTCCTATTGTAAGAAAGATCCTTTTAAACCATTTTATTAATTTAGTATAACAAGAATAAACTGCCTCCCAAAACCAAAGATTCATATAATGAAACTCCTAGACGAATTCACCTTGCTCTCCAAACAAGTGAGTTTTGAGGGGTTGTTTAATTTTACTATTTAGTAGGAATTGAATTAATTGAGCTTTCTTTTATTCTAAACAAAATTGACCCTCCAAATATAATTACTCCCATAAAGAAAAACGTCATTGGTATAGATATGTCTGCAATTCTACCGATTATTAATCCCTTTAAGGCAAAATATATACTGGAAAACATATTTATGGCTGATAAAGTTGTGGCTCTTACTTCACTTTTTATATGTATGTTGTAATAGTCAGCAAGAAGAGGTTCTTGTAATCTCATCGTGCTATAGTTCAAGACGAAAAGCATTGTTGCAAAAACAGGGTGGAAGATTACTGACATCAGAAAATATAAAATTGCCGGAATAATAGTCGCAATAAGAATGCCATTTACCTTAAACATTTCTTCAAGTTTATAGGCATATCTAAGACAAAATAAGGCAATTATTCCTGCCACTGCACGGGAGATTCCAAGCCAATATAATGGAACGTGGGATAAATTAAAATAAGGCGGTTGAAAACTATTTAAGAATGCTAAAAATGGTGTAGTAAATATTCCAAACAATATAATGTTGCGAAGAGAAACATTGGAAGAAATCAATGCTATTGAAGTTTTTAATAAAACAAGTGGAGACCGTTCGCTATGTTTATATTTTTCTTTTGGTTCTTTCAAAAGAAGTGAAATTACTAATGCAAAGCAAACACTTATTATGGTCATAATTATGGCAGTAGTGATTTGAGGTATCTTTGTTGATTTTATTACTAAACTACTGACCAATGCTCCAAAAATAAAACCCGCTTGTCCTAAAGCTGTTATGACTCCCCATATTTTTTTCATGTCTTTTTCTCTCTTCTCATCTTTTAAGAAATCGTATACTAATGCCTGTATACATCCTGATTGAAAAGCAAACCCTAAGCCAACAATAACACTGATAAAAATAAAATGGAAATAATTACCTGCAAAAAGAAATAAAATTTCACCAACGAGTTGAAACAACATTGCAAAAATAATTGAAGTTTTTCTTCCTAATTTGTCTGCTAAAATGCCCGTTGGTATCTCGGATAAAAAAATAGTTAACGTCGTAATTCCCCAAAGCGAACCCATTTGTAAAAATGTAAGTCCTTTTTGTTGATAATAAATAGTGATAACTGGAAGATAAAAGTAAAGGCTTGAAAAAAAATAGATAAGGGCGACTTTACTTATGTTGTCCCATTTTTTGAACATAAATAATTATATCAAGAAGTTATATCGAGAGGTATTCTGGGGGTACCAAATTTGAAGCTAATTTATGAGTCTTAGAAATTGCTATAAATCTATATTAGTCCGGTAAAAAGTAGAATTAAAGCCACTGCAGTAAAAGCTGCAAAAAAACCAACAGTTTTAACAAATAGGTTTACCGCTTCTTTTTTCTTTCCTTCAATAAAAAGCATAAGCGGTTGATAAAAAAACAGAAATGCCATTACAGCAACGGATAATGTCAAAAGCGATAGAACTACGACTGGAGCAAAAAAGGTATCAGGTTTGTTCTTTAATGGCTGTGTCACGAAGGTCATAATAATAACTCCGAGGATGATATATACTGAAGCGCTAAGGGCATTAATAAGAGGATTCTTAGACATATATCCATTATATCAATAATGCTCCCCCGAGAGGACTCGAACCTCTAACCTTGATCTTAACAGGATCCTGCTCTACCGATTGAGCTACAGGGGATTAAAAATTTTCAATTTACAATTTTCATTTTTCAATGAAAGGTAACAATGTTAAAGAACAAGTACATTTTATCAAAAAAAACTGATTTTTTCAGCCGTAAAAAATTTTTATTTTATGTTTGTTAGTGTACAATTTATCCATGAAAATAGTTATAACCGTTAAAGAGATACGTAAAATTGTTCAAGAACTGCGTCAGGAAAATAAATCCATTGGTTTTGTCCCGACGATGGGAGCACTTCATGCCGGACACTTAAGACTCGTCAAAGAATCAAAAAATAAAAATGAAGTGACAATTGTGTCCGTTTTTGTGAATCCAAAGCAGTTTGGACCAAAAGAAGATCTGACTAAATATCCTCGACCTTTTGAACAGGATAAAAAATTATTGGAGCAAGAAAAAGTTGACTATTTGTTTTACCCAAATAGTAAGGAAATTTATCCCAACGGTTTTCAAACTTCAATAATAGTCAATGAACTGTCTAAAATTCTTGAAGGAAAAAGT